>NZ_QAIJ01000244.1:0-2989 GCF_003060985.1 Stenotrophomonas sp. HMWF023 | reverse complement strand
GGGTTGCGGGGTGTCCGCGGCATGGATGCCGCGGCCAAGCCCCCATGGATGGGTTCACGGCGTCCCCGCAAACCCCCAGCCCCCCGCCAACCCGCAACAGCAACCCAGAGCCATGAACGCAAGCCGTTGCTGTTGCTTTTGCCTGTGCTCCGGCTTGAAACGGGTGCCGGGCAGCGCCCGGCCGGGTATCCTTTCCACCTGATGTCCGACCTTGTCCATGCCAGCCGCGAAGCCCTCAGCGAAGGCGGCGCGCTCGCCTCCCATCTGGATGCATTCGTCCCGCGTCCTGCGCAGCTGCGCCTGACCGAGGCCATTGCCGCGTCGATGCAGCAGCGCGACCTGCTGCTCGCCGAAGCCGGTACCGGCACCGGCAAGACCTTTGCTTATCTGGTACCGGTGCTGCTGTCCGGAATGCGTACCATCATTTCCACCGGTACCCGCGCGCTGCAGGACCAGCTCTATCACCGTGACCTGCCGCGCGTGCGCCAGGCGCTGGGCGTCGGACTGCGCAGCGCGTTGTTGAAGGGACGCAGCAACTACCTGTGCCGCTATCGCCTGCAGCAGGCACGCGGTGAGCCGCGTTTTTCCAGCCCCGAACAGGCGGCACAGTTCCAGCGCATCCTGGCCTGGTCCGGGCGCTCGGATTCGGGCGATATCGCTGAACTCGATGGTCTGGCCGATGACTCGCCGCTGCTGCCGATGGTCACCTCCACCGTCGACAACTGCCTGGGCAACGAGTGTCCCTTCTGGGATGACTGTTTCGTCGTGCGTGCCCGCCAGCGTGCTCAGGCCGCCGACCTGGTCGTGGTCAACCACCACCTGTTGCTCGCCGATCTCGCGCTGAAGCAGGAGGGCTTCGGTGAGCTGTTGCCCGGTGCGCAGGCCTTCGTCATCGACGAGGCCCATCAGTTGCCCGAGCTGGCCGCGCAGTTCTTCGGCGAGGGCTTCGGCATGCGCCCCTGGCAGGAACTGGGCCGAGACTGTCTGGTTGAAGCACGCGGCGTGGGGGGCGCGCAGTCGACATTGCAGGAACCGGTCGATCATCTGCAGCAGGCCTTGGCTGCGCTGCGTGCTGCGATGGAAGGCTTGCCCGCGCGCGGTACACAGTGGCGGGCGTTGGCGATGCCGCAGGTACGCGAGGGTTTCGATGCGGTGATGTCCAGCCTGGTGGTGCTGGAGCAGGCATTGCAACCGTTGCGCGAAGCCGCTGCCGGCCTGGATGCCTGCCATGCGCGCGCGCGCGAGGCGATCTCGCGGCTGGGCCGTTGGCTGGGTGATGAAGAACCCGCGCTTGATTTCGATGCCGATCCTGCCGAAGCGACCGCCGCCGCCGGCGACGTGCTCTGGTACGAGTTGACCCCGCGCGGTTTCCGCTGCCAGCGCACGCCGATGGATGTGTCCGCGCCGCTGCGCGAACATCGCGAGCGCAGCCATGCCGCATGGATTTTCACCTCGGCCACGCTGACCGTTGGCGGCGGTTTCGAGCACATCGCCACGCGCCTGGGCCTGGACGATCCACAGACGCTGGTACAGCCCAGTCCGTTCAATTGGCCCGAGCAGGCACTGTGTTACCTGCCTGAAGGTTTGCCCGATCCGGCCGCACGCGGTTTCGGAACCGCACTGATCCAGGTGCTGCGCCCGGTGCTGCAGGCGTCGCAGGGCAGGGCGTTCCTGTTGTTCGCTTCGCATCGTGCACTGCGCGAAGCAGCCGAGGCGTTGCGTGATGGACCCTGGCCGCTGTTCGTGCAGGGCGAAGCGCCGCGCGCGACACTGCTGCAGCGTTTCCGTGAATCCGGCAATGGCGTGCTGCTGGGCTCGGCCAGCTTCCGTGAGGGCGTGGATGTGGTTGGCGAGGCATTGAGCGTGGTGGTGATCGACAAGCTGCCCTTCGCCACGCCCGATGATCCGGTGTATGAGGCGCGGCTGGAGGCAATACGTACCCAGGGCGGCAATCCGTTCCGCGACGAGCAGTTGCCGCAGGCGGTCATTGCCCTGAAGCAGGGTGTTGGCCGCCTGATCCGAAGCGAGACCGACCGCGGCGTGCTGGTGCTGTGTGACCCGCGCCTGCTCAACCGTGGATACGGCAAGGTCTTCCTGCAGTCGCTGCCGCCGTTCCGGCGAACCCGGGCACTGGCCGATGTGCAGGCCTTCTTTGCGCCACAATGGGGCCCCGTGGCAGATGCCGCAGCCCCGACCGCCGCCGTGGCGGGCCCGGAGCCGGCCCCCGGTGCCACGTTCCCCCTGTTCTGACCCGATCCGATGAAACTGCTTGCCTTTGAAACCGCCACCGAAGCCTGTTCCGTAGCCCTGCATGTCGATGGGCAGGTACTGGAACGCTTCGAGATCGCCCCCCGTCGGCATGCCGAACTGAGCCTGCCGTGGGCGGAGGAGCTGCTGGCCGAGGCCGGCATCAGCCGCCGCCAGCTGGACGGCATCGCACTCAGTCGTGGTCCCGGTGCGTTCACCGGCGTGCGCCTGGCGATCGCCCTGGCACAGGGCATCGCGCTGGCGCTGGATCGCCCGTTGCTGCCGGTGTCGACGCTGCAGGTGCTGGCACTGCGCGCGCCGATGGAAGAGAAGCAGATCCTGTCGGCGATCGATGCGCGGATGGGCGAGTTGTACGTGGCACGCTTTGAACGCGTGGATGGACTGCCGGTGGCGCGTGATGCCGAGCGCGTGTGCGTACCGACGGCGGTGTCGTTGCCGGAAGACGCATCCGTCTACGGCGTCGGCACCGGTTTTGGTGCGGCTGAGGGCGCGCTGGTCGCGCAGCTGGGTGCGGGTCTGCGCCGCTTCGATGCGACGGCGCTGCCGCATGCAGCAGATGTGCTGGCACTGGCGGTGCCGGCGTTCGCACGCGGCGAAGGCATTGCTGCGGAGAAGGTCGAGCCGGCGTACCTGCGTGACAACGTGGCGCTGACGCTGGTCGAGCAGCAGGCTGCGCGGGCCGCGAAGGCAAAGGCCAACGGCTGAGCCCCTTGTGGTTGGG
>NZ_QAIJ01000243.1:0-3117 GCF_003060985.1 Stenotrophomonas sp. HMWF023 | reverse complement strand
CTTCAGCTCGTCGACGTCGGCGCCCTGGTTGTTCTCGGCATTTGCAATAGCCGACTCCACCACCTTCTTGATCAGGTGGGCAGCCTTCTTGTCCGAGAACTTCAGCAGGTTGACGGCACGCTCGGCCGGCAGACCGCGCACCTGGTCAGCGACCAGACGTGCCTTCTGCGGGGAGATGCGCGCGGTGCGCAGGATGGCTTTCGCTTCCATTGTCATCTCTCCTTACTTGCCCGACTTCTTGTCACCACCGTGACCCTTGAAGGTCCGGGTGATGGCAAATTCGCCGAGCTTGTGGCCGACCATGTTCTCGTTGACGAGAACCGGGATGTGGTTCTTGCCGTTATGCACGGCAATGGTGACGCCTACCATGTCAGGCAGGATCATCGAACGACGCGACCAGGTCTTGATCGGACGCTTGCTACCCGCAGCGGCAGCCACCTTAGCAACCAGGTGGTGATCGACAAACGGGCCCTTCTTGAGTGAACGTGCCATGGTCGATTAGCCCCTACGATCGCGGACGATGAACTGCTGAGTGCGCTTGTTATGGCGCGTCTTGTAACCCTTGGTCGGAACACCCCACGGGGTGACCGGATGCGGGTTACCCTGGCCGGCCTTCGCCTCACCACCACCGTGCGGGTGGTCAACCGGGTTCATGGCAGCACCACGAACGGTCGGGCGGACGCCGCGCCAGCGCTTGGCACCGGCCTTGCCCAGCTTTTCCAAGCTGTGCTCGTCGTTGCCGACTTCGCCGATGGTCGCGCAGCACTCAACCGGAACCTTGCGCATTTCACCCGAGCGCAGGCGCAGGGTGGCGTAGATGCCTTCACGAGCAACCAGCTGCACGGCAGCACCAGCAGCGCGGGCGATCTGAGCGCCCTTGCCCGGCTTCAGCTCGATGCAGTGGATGGTGGTACCGACCGGGATGTTGCGCAGCGGCAGGGTGTTGCCCGCCTTGATCGGAGCATCCGAACCAGCGATCACCTGATCACCAGCCTTCAGACCCTTCGGGGCGATGATGTAGCGGCGCTCACCGTCGACGTAGCACAGCAGGGCGATGTGGGCGGTGCGGTTCGGATCGTATTCGATGCGTTCCACGCGCGCCGGGATGCCCAGCTTGTTGCGCTTGAAGTCAATCAGGCGGTAGTGCTGCTTGTGGCCACCACCGACGTGACGCACGGTGATGCGGCCGTGGTGGTTGCGACCACCCGAACGGCTCTGCGACTCGACCAGCGGGGCATGCGGAGCGCCCTTGTGCAGGTCGGGAGTAACCACGCGCACGGCCGAACGGCGACCGGGAGAAGTGGGCTTGAATTTCATCAATGGCATGGGATGTACCTCAGGCCTTGGCCGTTACATCGATCGACTGGCCGTCGGCCAGGCGAACGTACGCCTTGCGCCAATCGCCGCGGCGGCCAGCACGGTTACGGAAGGACTTGTTCTTGCCCTTGACGTTGACCACGTTGACTGCTTCGACCTTGACGTCGAACAGCTGCTCAACCGCGGCCTTTACATCGGCCTTGGTGGCTTCGTTCGAAATTTCGAAGACGTACTGATTGGAGAGTTCCTGCAGGCGCGCGGTCTTTTCGGAGACACGCGGGGCGAGCAGCACGCTGAAGATTTTTTCGTTGCTGTTCATGCCAGCCACTCCTCGACCTTCTTGACCGCGTCAGCGGTGATGACGACCGTGTCGGCACCGACCAGCGACACCGGATCCAGGCCCTGGACGTCACGCACTTCCACGTAGGGAATGTTGCGCGCCGACAGGTACAGGTGCTCGGAGGCTTCTTCAGTGACGATCAGCGGGCGCTTGCCCACTTCCAGGCCGGCCAGCTTGGCGATCAGAGCCTTCGTGTTGGTCGCTTCGACATCGAAGGACTCCACGATGGTCAGACGGCCCTGACGGTTCAGCTCGGACAGGATCGCGCACATGGCGGCACGGTACTGCTTACGATTGACCTTCTGCTCGAAGCTGCGCGGCTTTGCCGCGAAGGTGACACCGCCGCCGACGAAGATCGGAGCCGTCAGTGCGCCATGACGCGCGCCGCCGCCCTTCTGCTTCTTCGACTTCTTGGTGGTACCTGCCACTTCGGAGCGAGTCTTCTGCGCCTTGGTGCCGGCGCGACCGGCGTTGCGGTAAGCAACGACGACCTGGTGAACCAGATCTTCGCTGAAATCGCGACCGAACACGGCGTCGGAGACCGAGACCTTGTTATTGCTACCCGTGATAACGAGTTCCATCGTCATCTCTCCTTATGCCTTGCTCGCCGGACGGACGATCACGTCGCCACCCGCCGCGCCCGGAACGGCGCCGCGAACTGCGATCAGACCGCGTTCGACGTCGACCTTGACAACTTCCAGGTTCTGGGTGCTCTGCTGCACGGCGCCCATGTGACCGGACATCTTCTTACCCGGGAACACGCGGCCGGGCGTCTGGCGCTGACCCAGCGAACCCGGCGCGCGATGCGACAGCGAGTTGCCGTGGGTAGCGTCACCCATACGGAAGTTGTAGCGCTTGATGGTGCCCTGGAAGCCCTTACCCTTGGTGACACCCTGGACGTCGACGATCTGGCCGACTTCAAAGATGTCCGCCTTGACTTCGCCGCCAACGGCGAAATCGCCGAGCTGGGCGTCTTCAACGCGGAATTCCCACAGGCCACGGCCCGCTTCCACTTTCGCCTTGGCGAAGTGGCCGGCTTCCGGCTTGTTGACCAGGGCAGCGCGACGCGCACCGACGGTCACCTGCACGGCGCTGTAGCCGTCAGCTTCGACGGTCTTGATCTGCGCGATGCGGTTGGGGGTTGCTTCGATCAGGGTCACCGGGATGGAACGGCCATCTTCGGTGAACACGCGGCTCATGCCAGCCTTGCGGCCCACGAAGCCCAACGAATATTTCTTCGTCATGGTCGTAGTCCTCAGGTCAGCTTGATCTGAACGTCGACGCCGGCAGCCAGTTCGAGCTTCATCAGCGCGTCCACGGTCTTGTCATTCGGGTCAACGATATCGAGCACGCGCTTGTGCGTGCGGGTCTCGTACTGGTCACGCGCGTCCTTGTCGACGTGCGGGGAGACGAGGATGGTGTAACGCTCGATCTTGGTCGGCAGCGGGATCGGGCCACGC
>NZ_QAIJ01000242.1:0-18147 GCF_003060985.1 Stenotrophomonas sp. HMWF023 | reverse complement strand
ATGCAGTTCGCGACCAAGGCCCCGCCACGAGGGGCTCAGCCGTTGGCCGGAACCCTTACAGTGCCTCGCGGATCCGCTGACGCAGCGCTTCCAGATCCTTGGCGAATGCATCGATACCGGTCGCCAGCTTCTCGGTCGCCATCGGATCGGCCGCCAGGTCGGCAGCGAACGTCGCCGCGTCGATCGGCGTCACCTGCACGGCCTCAGCGGCACCGGCCACCAGCTTGCGCGGCAGCGCGCCGTGGTCGGCGTCCAGCTTCTCCAGCAGGTCCGGCGAAATGGTCAGGCGATCGCAGCCGGCCAGCGCTTCGATCTGCGCGGTCGAACGGAACGAGGCGCCCATCACCACGGTCGGCGAACCGCGGCGCTTGAATTCGGCGTATACACCACGCACGAACACCACGCCCGGGTCTTCGTCGATGTTCGCCGGGGTCTGGCCGTTGGCCACGTACCAGTCGAGAATGCGGCCGACGAACGGCGAGATCAGGAACGCACCCGCTTCGCTGCAGGCCAGCGCCTGGGTCGGGTTGAAGATCAGGGTCAGGTTGCAGTCGATGCCTTCGGCCTGCAGCACGCGCGCGGCTTCCACGCCTTCCCAGGTCGCGGCGATCTTGATCAGGATCTTCTCGCGCGGCACGCCGGCATCGGCGTACATCTGGATGAACTGACGGGCCTTGGCTACGGTCGCGGCGGTGTCGTGGGCCTGGTCGGCGTCCACTTCAGTGGACACGCGGCCTGGTACCAGCGTGCTCAGCAGCGCGCCGACGCCGATGGTCAGGCGGTCGGCCACGGCGTGCACCACGGTCTCGCGGTCACCGCTCTGCTGGCGGCCCCAGGCCAGTTCGCGTTCGATCAGTTCCGCATAGACCGGCAGATCCAGTGCCTTCTTCACCAGGGTCGGATTGGTGGTGCAGTCCACCGGCTGCAGGCGCTTGATCGCCTCGTAGTCACCGGTATCGGCAACGACCACGGACAGTTCGCGCAGCTGGGACAGTTTGGACGGGGTACTCATTACGGCTCCTGGTGCGGGGATTGCAGGGAAACTGATCGCGCGCGGTACGCAGCGCAGGTCAGGGACGGTCGTTGTGGACGGCGCTCACGCGCAGCCGCAGCTTGCGGCCGCCGGGGGCGGTCCAGTCGATGCTCTGGCCCACGGCCAGGCCAAGCAGGGCGCTGCCGACGGGCGCCAGCACGGACACCTTGCCTTCATCGACATTGGCTTCGCGGGGGAAGACCAGGGTCAGGACATGTTTCTCGCCCGACACTTCATCTTCGCACTCCACGCGCGAATGCATCATGACGATGCCTTCGGGAATCTGGTCTGGCGGCAACACGGTCGCCCGGTTGAGTTCGTCGGCAAGCGCACGCGCGGCCGGCGTCTGGCTGTTTGCCGGAGATTCGAGCATGGCGTCCAGGCGGTCCATGTCGAGGGTGGAAACGGTGATCGACGGCGGCAGGCCGCTGGCGGTATTCATGGTGACGCTCCTTGGTTGAAAGCCATGCAAAAGGCGGCACCTGCTGGCGCCGCCTGACTGTATTGTGGGGACAAATGCGGCCGGAATCGACTCCCGGCGGTTTCGAGGCCCGGCTGCCGTGTCTCAGCCGTTCAGCACCGGCGTGGGCGGGGTGGCAGCATCGCCGTTTGCCGGGGCCAACGCCTCCAGCGTAAACAGCGCATCGGGCAGGCGCTTGAACTGTTCGGCCAGCTCCATCAGGAACTCGTTCATCGCCGAGCTGCGGCGCCAGATCATGGCGATGCGACGGCTGGGACGGCCTTCGCCGACGAAGTCGATCAGGCGGATGTTGTTCGAGCGCGGCACCGGCGGCTGTACCGACAGGCTGGGCAGCAGGGTGATGCCAACGTCGGCGGCGACCATCTGTCGCAGCGTTTCCAGGCTGGTGGCGCGGAATTCGGATTTTTCATTGGCGCCGAACAGGCGACAGACTTCCAGCGCCTGGTCACGCAGGCAGTGGCCGTCTTCCAGCAGCAGCAGTTTCTGCGTGGCCAGTTCCTGCACGTCCAGATGCTCGCGCGTGGCCAGCGGATGGCGGCCGGACACGGCCAGCAGGAACGGCTCCTCGAACAGGAATTCGGCATGCAGCTGGTCGTCGATCACCGGCAGTGCCAGCAGTGCGGCGTCGAGCTTGCCTTCGCGCAGGCGCTCCAGCAGCACATCGCTCTTTTCTTCCACCAGCAGCAGTTCCAGCTCGGGGAAGCGGCTGCGGATGCGCGGAATCACGTGCGGCAACAGGTACGGGCCCAGGGTGGGGAAGATCCCCAGGCGCACGGTACCCGCTTCCGGATCGCGGCTGCGTCGCGCCGCTTCCTTCAACTGCTCCACTTCGGCCACGATCACCCGTGCCCGCGCGGCCGCTTCGTGGCCGGCGGGGGTCAGCATCACCTTGCGCGGCGCACGTTCCACCAGTGGCAGGCCCAGTTCCTCTTCCAGCTTGCGGATCTGGGTCGACAGCGTCGGCTGGCTGACGAAGCAGGAGGCGGCGGCCCGGCCGAAGTGCTTGTGATCGGCCAGGGCCACCAGGTATTTCAGGTCACGCAGGTTCATCCTCAGACCTCTCGGGGTACTGCACCGGCAGGGCGTTGCCCCGCCGGTTGATGGTGCTCCCGATGGCCTGGGAACGTTGGATCAGGCCGCTTCGGCCACCGCACCGCTGCTCTTGGGAACCGAGGAGCGGATCAGGTGATCGAAAGCGCTCAGTGCGGCGGTCGAACCGGCGCCCATCGCGATGATGATCTGCTTGTAGGGTACCGTCGTGCAATCACCCGCGGCGAACACGCCCGGCAGATTGGTCTGCCCGCGGTCATCGATGACGATCTCGCCACGCGGCGAAAGAGCCACGGTGTCCTTCAGCCATTCGGTGTTCGGCAGCAGGCCGATCTGCACGAAGATGCCTTCCAGTTCAACGCGATGCGAATCGCCGCCGACACGGTCCTTGTAGACCAGGCCGGTGACGCGGCTGCCGTCGCCCAGCACTTCGGTGGTCTGCGCGCTGGTCAGCACGGTGACATTGGCCAGGCTGCGCAGCTTCTTCTGCAGCACTTCGTCGGCGCGCAGGCTGGAATCGAATTCCAGCAGGGTCACATGCGACACGATGCCGGCCAGGTCGATGGCAGCTTCAACGCCGGAATTGCCACCGCCGATCACCGCCACGCGCTTGCCCTTGAACAGCGGGCCATCGCAATGCGGGCAGTAAGCCACACCCTTGTTGCGGTACTGGTCTTCGCCGGGCACGTTCATCTGCCGCCAGCGGGCGCCGGTGGACAGGATCACCGAGCGCGACTTCAGCACCGCGCCGTTTTCCAGCTGCACCTGCACCAGACCGTCTTCACCTGCTGGCACCAGCGCACTGGCGCGCTGCAGGTCCATGATGTCGACCTCGTATTCGCGCACGTGCTGTTCCAGCGCCGCGGCCAGCTTCGGGCCTTCGGTCTCCTTCACCGAAATGAAGTTCTCGATCGCCATGGTGTCCAGCACCTGGCCACCGAAACGCTCGGCGGCGATGCCGGTACGGATGCCCTTGCGCGCAGCGTAGATCGCTGCAGCGGCACCGGCCGGGCCACCACCGACCACCAGCACGTCGAAGGCGTCCTTGGCGCCGATCTTCTCGGCATCACGCTTGCTGGCGTTGGTGTCCAGCTTGGCCACGATCTGCTCCAGCGTCATGCGGCCCTGGTCGAACACGGCGCCATTGAGGTACACGGTCGGCACCGACATGATCTCGCGCTGCTCGACTTCCTCCTGGAACAGGGCGCCGTCGATGGCCACGTGCTGGATGCGCGGGTTGAGCACGGCAGCCAGGTTCAGCGCCTGCACCACGTCCGGGCAGTTCTGGCAGGACAGCGAGAAATAGGTTTCAAACCTGTAGTCGCCTTCCAGGTTCTGCACCTGTTCGATCAGCTCGGCGGTGGCCTTGGACGGATGCCCGCCGACCTGCAGCAGTGCCAGCACCAGCGAGGTGAACTCGTGGCCCATCGGCAGGCCGGCGAAGGTCAGGTGGATGTCCTGGCCCGGCGTGCCCAGGTCGAAGGACGGCACGCGGCCCTGGCCATCACGCAGCACCTGCAGCGAGATCTTGTCCGACAGGCCTTCCAGGGTCTGCAGCAGCTCCAGCATCTCCTGCGACTTGGCACCGTCGTCGGCATGCGCGGTGATCTGGATCGGACGGGTCACGCGCTCCAGATAGGTCTTCAGCTGCGACTGCAGGTTGGCGTCCAACATGGTCTTCTCCTGGCTTCAGGCAAAACGGGGGCGTGGCACCGCTGTAGAAGGTAGCGGACCAGCGAGGGGTAGGGGTGAACCCAAGACAGCGACACCGTGGAAGGGGCTGGCTGGCCAAGGCTGGCGCGCGTTGGCTGTCTTGGGTTCACCCCCACGCCGGCGGGGGGACCGGCACGGGGATGAAGGGCGCGCCGCAGCGTGGGGCTGCGGCAGGCCGGTACTGCGGGTACTGCTTTAGATCTTGCCGACCAGGTCCAGCGACGGGGTCAGGGTCTTTTCGCCTTCCTTCCACTTCGCCGGGCACACCTGGTTCGGGTTGGCGGCGGTGAACTGGGCAGCCTTCAGCTTGCGCAGGGTCTCGGAGACGTCACGGGCGATCTCGTTGGAGTGGATCTCCAGAGTCTTGATCACGCCTTCCGGGTTGATGATGAAAGTGCCGCGCAGGGCCAGGCCTTCTTCTTCGATGTGCACGCCGAAGGCGCGGGTCAGCTGGTGGGTCGGGTCGCCGACCAGCGGGAACTGGGCCTTGCCGACGGCCGGCGAGGTTTCGTGCCAGACCTTGTGCGAGAAGTGGGTGTCGGTGGTGACGATGTAGACCTCGGCGCCGGCCTTCTTGAACTCGGCGTAATGGTCAGCGGCGTCTTCGATCTCGGTCGGGCAGTTGAAGGTGAAGGCTGCCGGCATGAAGATCAGGACCGACCACTGGCCCTTCAGGGTGCTGTCGGAGACCTTGATGAACTCGCCATTCAGGTAAGCGTTGGCTTCGAACGGCTGGATCTGGGTGTTGATCAGGGACATCGTTTTTCCTCTGGGTGAAGGGGAGTGGGTGAATCGACAGGACCTAGGTTACTGGTTCCGTTTCGATAAGGACAATGCATTGATTACATCTGTTTGATAGATACAGTCTATTGATGTGCGCTGAGCCGACAATGAATCCTGCCACCCGCATCCTGCAACCCGCTGTATGACAAGGGAAATCGTCAGCGGCTGTGGAAACGGGTCGATAGCCCTCCCTTATCCCGTCCCGGCGAACCTGAACGGTTTCCACGCCCTACAATTACGGCCCCGACGCCTGTGCCGTGCCTGCCATGTCCGCCGATTCCCAACCGTCCCTGCGCCAGGTCGTGGCAGACGCCAGCGCCCGCCTGCCGGGGGCCGAGGCACGTCATGAAGCCGAGCTGCTGCTGCTGCATGTGCTGGAGCGGCCACGCAGCTGGTTGTTCGCGCATGCCACCGATCCGCTGCCGGCCGCCGAGCAGGCCGCTTTCGAGGCCCTGCTGGGTCGCCGCCTCGCGGGCGAGCCGGTGGCCTACCTGACCGGCCGTCGTGGCTTCTGGACGCTGGACCTGGAGGTCGACCCGGCCACCCTGATTCCGCGGCCGGAGACCGAACTGCTGGTGGAACTGGCGCTGGACCGCCTGCCACCGGACCGCGCGCTGCAGCTGGCCGACCTCGGTACCGGCAGCGGCGCCATCGCCCTGGCCCTGGCCAGCGAGCGGCCGCAGGCGCAGGTACTGGCTACCGACGCCAGTTCCGCTGCGCTGGCGGTGGCCGCCCGCAACGCCGCGCGCCATGAGCTGGGCAACGTGCGTTTTGCCGAAGGTGGTCACGACTGGTATGCACCGCTGCGCGGCGAACGCTTCGATCTGATCGCCAGCAATCCGCCCTATATCGCCAGCGAAGACCCGCACCTGGAACAGGGCGACCTGCGCTTCGAGCCGGCCACTGCACTGGCGTCCGGCGTTGATGGGCTGGACGACATCCGCCGCATCGTCGCCGGCGGCGGCGGCCATCTGCAGCCCGGCGGCTGGCTGCTGATCGAGCACGGCTGGGACCAGGGGAATGCCATCCGCGCGCTGTTCGAGCAGGCCGGCTACAGCGACGTGCAGACCGTGCAGGACCTGGAGCAGCGCGATCGGGTCACCCTGGGCCGGCGACCGGCCTAGAATGGGGGTTCTCCTGCCAAGGGCAGGGCACCACCACGGAGCTGCAAGCATGCGTACGCTGTACCCCGCCATCACCCCTTACGACGTCGGCACCCTGAAGGTCGACGACCGCCACACGCTGTACTTCGAACAGTGCGGCAACCCGGACGGCAAGCCGGTGGTGATGCTGCATGGTGGGCCGGGCGGCGGCTGCAGCGACAAGATGCGCCAGTTCCACGACCCGGCCAAGTACCGCATCATCCTGTTCGACCAGCGCGGCGCCGGTCGTTCCACCCCGCACGCCGACCTGGTGGACAACACCACCTGGGACCTCGTTGCCGACATCGAGAAGCTGCGCGAGCACCTGAAGGTCGATCGCTGGCAGGTATTCGGTGGCAGCTGGGGCTCGACCCTGGCGCTGGCCTATGCCGAAACCCATCCGCAGCGCGTGACCGAACTGGTGCTGCGCGGCATCTTCATGCTGCGCCGCTGGGAACTGGAATGGTTCTACCAGGAAGGCGCCAACCGCCTGTTCCCGGATGCGTGGGAGCACTACCTCAAGCCGATTCCGGCGGTGGAGCGCCACGATCTGATCTCTGCCTTCCATCGCCGCCTGACCAGCGAAGACGAAGCAACGCGTCTGGATGCGGCCAAGGCGTGGGCGGTGTGGGAAGGCGCGACCAGCTTCCTGCATGTGGACGACGACTTCATCAACAGCCATGAAGACCCGCACTTCGCGCTGGCGTTCGCACGCATCGAGAACCACTACTTCGTCAACGGCGGTTTCTTCGAGGTGGAAGACCAGCTGCTGCGCGACGCGCACCGCATTGCCGACATCCCGGGCGTGATCGTGCACGGCCGTTACGACGTGGTCTGCCCGCTGGCCAACGCCTGGGACCTGACCAAGGTATGGCCGAAGGCGAAGCTGGAGATCACCCCGGCCTCCGGGCATTCCGCGTTCGAAGCCGAGAACGTCGACGCGCTGGTGCGCGCCACCGATAGCTTCGCCTGATCGTTGGTGGTGCCGGCCGCTGGCCGGCAACGCCTTACCGGTAGCGCCGGGCCATGCCCGGCGGCATTCCGTTCCGCCACCACGATGATGGGATGGGTGCAGCCGCTTTCTCCATTGTTCGAGGTTGACGCTATTGGCCTTGAACCGGGAGAAGGGTGACTGGCACCGTGGATACCCGTGCATCCCTCGGCCACACCACCATGTACACCCGCCTGCTGTTGACCACGGAAAAGCCATCTCCCACAGATGCGTATGCTGGCGGTGGTGCTTTTCTTCCAGAGCACATTCCTTGGCCAACCTGTGCTGAAGGTCGTGCGCTCTTTCACTTGATGGCAATTCCGGCCCATTGGTTCTATTCGCAGGAGATCGCCGAAGACTTCTGGTTCTCCATCTTCATTCCGGTCGATGTCCAGCGTCACACGCACCTCCGTCAGCTACGCGCTGGGGAGGGAACCAGTGAGGCTGTTGTACTCGCATACCGCCGTGGCGCTGCATCGAGAAGCCGATGCATGAGCGACTCCCTTGAGCGCGGACGGATCGAGCGTGTCGAGTGTCTGGAGCCTGACGACGACGAGAACCTGGATTCCAAGCTGGATGGAATTGACGCATGGCTGCAGTCGCCCTTGACTTGGAAAGGGGGCCGTCGTCGCCTGATGCTCTATGGGGCGGACATCGATGACATTCTGCATTCGCACAAAGGTGTCCTGTCAGATGGCATGGCGTACCTCTTCATTCAGGATCAGCCTGATTTTACTCTCGGAGGACGCCCCGGGGCGTTCTTCCTCCAATTGGGCTGAACCAGATTTCGCAACGTCGCGCGCGCCAGCTCTGCACCAAAGTTCTCATCCACGCATGGCGTGGATCTACCAATCCCCGGCGAGCAACGCCTCGGCCAGCACCTGCAGCTTCGGCGAATGCTGGCGCGACGGCGGATAGATCAACGACAACGCGCGGCTGCGGCCTTCAAACGGCTGCAGCACGCGCTGCAGGCGACCATCGGCCAGCGCGTCGGCCACGGCGAAATCCATCACCTGCACGATGCCGATGCCAGCGATCGCTGACTCCACCAACGGATCGCCGCAATCGAACACCATCCGCGTCGGCGGCGTGACCTCGCGCAGCTGCCCGTCCTGCCGAAACTGCCAGTCCACCAACCGGCCACTGCGCAGGTTGCGCACCGCCAGGCAGGCATGGTCCTGCAATGCCGCCACATCGGCGGGCTCGCCCTGCGCGGCCAGGTAGGCTGGGCTGGCCACGGTCACCCAGCGCAGTGGCTTCAACGGGCGCGCCACCATCCGCTGGTCGGCGATGGTGCCGGTGCGCAGGGCGGCATCGAAGCCTTCCTCCACCAGATCCACCAGACGGTCACTGAGCACGGCCTCCACCTGCAGCTGCGGATGCCGTTCCAGCAGCGGCCCCAGCAATGGCACCAACACTTTGCGCCCGAACATCGAAGGCGCGCTGATCTTCAGCACCCCCGAGGGCGTGCAGGGGCGGTCGGCCAGCAGCCGCTCCGCGTCCTCCATCCCGCACAGCAACGGTCCCACCTGCTCGACGAACTGCTGGCCATCCGGGGTCAGCGCGACATTGCGCGTATTCCGCTGCAGCAGCTTCACCCCCAGCGAGGCTTCCAGCCGGCCAATCGCGCGCGACAGCCCGGACTGGCTCAGGCCGAGCTGGCCGGCGGCCACGGTGAAGCTGCGGGCTTCGGCCACCTGCACCAGCATGCGCACCGCGTTGAGGTCCATCGAAAGTCCTTTCATGCCAAAAATCATGACAGATATAGCCGCCAGGGGGTTTATTGATGCGTCCGCATCAATGAGACTGCCGTCCCCCCTCCGCACCGGGCGCCGCATGCCTCCCCTGAAATACCCGCGCTGGGCGCTGACCCTGCTGGCCACCGCGCAGCTGATCATCGCCCTGGACGCCACCATCATCTTCGTGGCCCTGCACGACATGGGCCGCGCGCTGCAGATCAATGCGCAGCAACTGCAGTGGGTGGTCAGCGCCTACACCGTGGCGTTCGGCGGCAGCCTGCTGCTGGGCGGGCGTGCGGCTGATCTGCTGGGCCGGCGCCGCTTCTATCGGCTGGGCATGCTGCTGTTCGCGCTGGCCTCGCTGCTGGGCGCGCTGGCGCCCAATGCCACGTTGCTGATCGTGGCGCGTGCGGTGCAGGGCATCGGTGCGGCGCTGCTGTTTCCGGCCACCCTGGCGTTGATAAACACGCTCTATGCGGAAGGTCCGGTGCGCAACCGTGCGCTGGCGATCTGGAGCATGGCCAGTGCGGCGGGCCTCGCGCTGGGTACGCTGCTGGGCGGTGTGCTGACCCAGGCGTTCGGCTGGCCGGCAGTGCTGGCGGTGATCGTGCCGCTGGCCACGGCGTGTGCGGTTGCCGCGGGCGCGTGGCTGCCGGCCGATGGCCCGCGCGTGCGCGGCCGTTCCTTCGACCTGGCCGGTTGCCTCACCGTCACCGCCGGCGGCAGCCTGCTGGTCACCACCCTGGTGCAGGGGCCGGAGTGGGGCTGGACCGCGCCGGCCACGCTGATCTGCCTGCTGCTTTCCGCTGTACTGCTGACAGTGTTCGTGCAGATCGAAAAGCGCAGCCGTGACCCGCTGATGCAGTTCGCACTGCTGCGCCTGCCTGGCCTGCGTGCAGCACTCGGCCTGACCTTCGCGTTCATGAGCAGCTATGGCGTGCAGTACTACTTCCTGGCGCTGTACTTCCAGGATGGTTACGGCTGGAGCCCGCTGCAGGCCGGCATGGCTTTCCTGCTGCCGACGCTGGTGTGCACCTTCGGCATCCGCATTGCCGAACGCATGCTGCAGCGCCGTTCGCCGCGGCAGGTGCTGGCATGGGGCTTCGCCGCCGGTGCCGTCGGCATCGCCGCGGTGGCGCTGGCGATGCCGCACGGCGCCAGCTACTGGCCGCTGCTGCCGGGCATCGTGGTGCTCAGCGTGGGCCAGGGCATGAGCTGGACGGCGATGTGGATCGTGGCCGGGCAGGGCGTGCCGGGGCCGCAGCAGGGCGTAGCGTCCGGCATGGCCGCCACCGCACAGCAGATCGGCGGCGCGCTGGGGTTGGCGGTGCTGGTGATGGTGGCCAACGCCGCGCGCGGCACGCAGGCAGCAACCAGTCCTGATGCCCTGCAGGGCATGGTCAATGCACAGTACGGTGCCGCGCTGTTCGCCGCGCTCGGCGTGGTCATCGCGCTGGGCCTGCGTCCGGCGCGGGTAGACTGCAGCTCCGCCGACCCACTGCCCAACGACGCATGATTGCACTGCTTGATCTTCGCCAGACGCTGGAGGCGTTTGCCGCCTGCAATGACGACCACGACGTGTGGGCGTCATTCGGTTGGGTGCACGCCACCGATGACGACCTGCTGCAGGCGCGCTTCTGGTTGCCGGCCGATGAAGACGCAGCGTTCGATGATGACGGTGAGGTGCCCGGGGCCGCGCAGGCGCTGGGGCTGTCGACCTGCCTGGAACCGGCCACGTTCGCTGACGTCCTGGATGTGCAGAAGCGCCAGCGTCCGCTTTCTTCCCTGCGCGATTACGCCGAAGCGTTGGCGTACTACGCCGAGTACGACGCCTTCCTGCAGGTGGACGGTGTCGATGAAGCACTGGGCGAGGCGGGTGCTGCCGAGCAGGCCGCTGCGCGAGCAGCCGGTGTCGGGCCGGGCATCTTCGCCGCGTTCGGGTTGACGCTGGAGAGATGTGCGGACGAGCAGATCAAGGCTGCGGCACAGCGCGTGGCGCACCTGCTCGACATTCCGGTGGGCGAAGCGCTGGCACGGTGCCGCGCGCTGCCGCTGGTGCTGGGGGAGATGCTGGATAGGCGCCGAGCACAGGCGATCAAGGATGATTTTGAAGCGATCGGCGCACGCGTGCAGGTGCTCGGGTTCAAGCCGTTCCCCTGGATGGATGTTCCCGTGCTGCGTTGACGAAAATCATCCACGCATGGCGTGGATCTACTGGGAACCGGCCTCGTTCGTTTTTCGCCGAATGCGGATGTCCGTCAGCGCTGCAGTAGATCCACGCCATGCGTGGATGCGGTCATCCAAACGCCAACAACCGTGGCTGCAACGCGCTGAAAATCCGCGCCAACCGCTCCGCCCACGCCTGCTGTCCCGCCGCATCGGCAATCAGGTCCTGGCGGATCTCCAGTTCCACGTGCACCAGGCCACGGCCTTCGCCGTGCACCGGCACCGCGTAGTCGCTGCTGCTGTTGACCGAATAGGGTTCGTTGTCGCCCACCACCAGGTCGCCTTCATCGCGCAGCGCCTGCAGCAAGGCGTGGGCAAAACGTGTGTCCTGGTGGTACAGCACGCCGGCATGCCAGGGACGCTCAGCGCCGTTCATGGTCGGCGTGAAGCTGTGCATCATCACCAGCAGCGTCGGCCGCGCCGCATCGCGGCGCGCATCCAGTTCGGTATCGATGCGTGCATGGTAGGGCGCGTGGATCGCATCGATGCGCTGCTGCCGCTGCGCTGGCGACAGCCCGGCATTGCCCGGCACCACGGTGTGGTCGCTGACCTCGGGGATCAGCGTGGGCGAAAGCAGCGGGCGGTTGCAGTCGATCAGCAGCCGCGAATAGGTCTGCTCGATCGTCCACGCATCCAGACGCTCGGCCAGTGCACGGGTGGTGCCGCCGATGCCGATGTCCCAGCCGATATGCCGGTCCAGTTCGGCCTGCGGCAATCCAAGATCAGCCAGCGCACTCGGTACCCGCTGGCCTGCATGATCGGCCAGCAGCAGGAACGGTGAGGCGCCCTGCGCACGGTGCACGCTGAAGATCGCCGGATCGTCGGCACCCAGCAGCGCCGGCAGCGCGTGCACGCCGGCGTCAGCCACGGGGGCGTCCGTCCAGGTGATGCTCGATCATCCACAGACCAGCCCACAGCTTGGCATCGGCTTCATAGCCTTCGGCCATTTTCTGCACCAGCCAGGCGGCTGCCTGCGTGCGCGGGATCTCATGCACGGTGATGTCCTCGCTCTCGTCGCCGCCGCCTTCGCCGATGCGACGCAGGCCGGTGGCACGGACGAAGGCGATCTTCTCGCTGCTGGCACCGGAGGAGGTAGGACCGATCATCAGCACTTCGGCGTGCTCGGCGGTCCAGCCGGTTTCCTCTTCCAGTTCGCGTACAGCGGAAACTTCAATGGACTCGCCCGCATCGATGTCGCCGACCAGCCCGGCCGGCATCTCGATGGTCGGTGCCTGCAGCGGTACGCGGAACTGTTCGACGAACAGCACCTTGTCCTCGGGGGTGACGGCAATGATGATCGCGGCCAGGCCGCCGGCGTGGGTGCGTTCGCTGTACTCCCAGCTGCCGCGCACGACCATGCGCTGGTACTTGCCTTCGTAGACGACACGCGGTGCTTCGGTGTTGCGCTGGCTCATGCGGGCTCGCTGGAAGTGGGAGAAGTGGAAACGGGGTCGGAAATGCCGGCGGCATTGAACAGCCGGCGACGGGTCATGGGGCCGAAGCGCAGGGTCTGGCACAGGCCGCCGAGCAGCTCCGGATCGGCCGCCTGGCGCGGCATGCCGGGCTGGCAGCCTTCCAGTGGGGCGTCCAGGGCAATGGTGGTCAGCTGGCGCCAGAGCTGGGCGTGCTCGCGCTGCTCACGCAGGCGCACCGCCATCTGCGCCGCGCCGCGCAGGCGCAGGAACGGCACTTCGTCCAGGCGTTCGTACAGCACGTCCATGCTGCCGAAATGGGCCAACAGCACGGCCGCCGACTTGGCGCCGACACCGCTGATGCCCGGAATGTTGTCGACCGCATCGCCGCACAGCGCCAGGTAGTCGGCGATCTGGTGCGCGTGCACACCGTGCTTGGCCTTTACCCCGGCCACGTCCCAGCGCTGGTTGCGTGCGTAGTCCCACTGTTCGTCATGATCGAGCAGCAACTGCGACAGGTCCTTGTCGGCGGAAATGATCACGCCGCGATGGCTGTTGCGATGGCCATGCAGGGCGCTGCCGATCAGGTCGTCGGCTTCGTAATCATGGTGGGCCAGCACCGCCAGGCCGAGCGCTGCGCACAATGCCTTGCAGTGCACGAACTGGCGCTTGAGCGCTTCCGGCGCCGGGTCCCGGTTGGCCTTGTAGGCCGGGTACAGGCGGTGGCGGAAGCCGCTGTCCAGCGCTTCGTCGAAGGCGATGGCGATGTGCCGGGGGCGTTCGCGCTCAAGCAGGTCCAGCAGGAAGCGGGCGAAACCATGCACGGCGTTGGTCGGCCAGCCCTGGCTGTCCTGGAATTCGTCCGGCAGCGAATGCCAGGCGCGGAACACGTAGATGCTGGCGTCGACCAGGTACAGCGGCGGCGGTGCCGGCAAGGTCATGCCGGCGGGGTCCAGTCACGCAGCAGTGCCATCGGGTCCGGGCGCTCGCGCTCGGGTACCTCGGCCTTGGGCGTGCCGATGTGGATGAAACCGGCAATGCCTTCGCCCTCGGCCAGCCCCAGATGGGCGTGCACGGCGGGATCGAAGGCCATCCATGCGGTCAGCCACTGCGCGCCGAAGCCCAGCGCCTGGGCCGCCTGCAACAGGGCAAAGCACACGCAGCCGGCGGTCATCAGCTGTTCCTGCGCGGGCACCTTCGGGTCCGGGCGCGGGCTGGCCACCACCACGATCACCAGCGGTGCATGGCTGAAGCGCTGGCGGTCCTTCTCGAACACGGCGTCGCCGGCATGCGGGTCGCGCTCACGGCTGCGCGCGGCCAGGAAGTCGCCCAGAGTGTGACGTGCATCGCCGGCGATCTTCAGGAAGCGGAACGGTACGCGCTTGCCATGGTCGGGCACGCGCACCGCCGAGGTCAGCATCCGCTGCAGGGTGGCCGGGTCTGGTCCGGGCTCGCCCAGCTGCCGCGAGGGCACCGAGCGGCGGGCATCCAGGGCAAGCAGGGCAGCAGGGTCGGGCATGGAGTCTGAACCGGTCATCACGGGTCGCTGATTATAGTCGGGGAGGTAGATGACGCCGTTTGTGTCGCGTCAGACCCCTGAATAGCAAACTGTGATGAACATCATGCCACTGGCGGATCACGGAGCCCCGCGTCCCCTCGCCTCGCAGGCCCTGCACGGCTTACGATACGTAATATTGCCGGGCCGCCGTTCATGAGGTTTGAAGTGAGGACTGTTTCACTGTCCGTGATGGGCTGGCCGGCCTACCATCGAGGGACCGGTGCATGGGGTGTACCGGCCGTCGTGATGTCCATGATGTCTGTCGCACCAGAGAAGGTGGGGAGCCTTCCCGAATGATGAGCGCGCCCACTCCGATGGGATCGCCGGGCCGTGACCCGGCCCAGCTCCAGCTTGCCCGGGACATCGTCCTGCCGGCGTTGTGCCAGGCCTTTGGCGCGGCACTGGCCCGCTTCGATGATGCCCTGTTCGACCGTGCCGGCAATGCCGGCTCGTCGCAGTTGCTGTTCCTGGACGCGATGCGCGAGCTGCGCCGCCGCCGTGAAGAGATTGCCGGTGCCTTCGCCGGCCATCTCGGCCATGCCTGGGCCGGCCTGGCTGCAGGCGAGCCCGTCTCTGCCGAGCTGACCCTGTCCGGACAGGCCCAGGATGGCCTGAGCCTGGTGCCGGAACATGTACTGGAATCGCGGTTGGCGGTGCGCAACTTCGCCACCGTGCTGCTGCGCGACTTCAAGCCGGTGCTGGCGCGGCTCGACCGTCGCCTGGGCTGGCTGGGCGGCGGTATCGACCTCGACGCCGACCGCAACCCGATCAGCCCCGAGCATCTGGGCGTGGCCATCCACGAAGCCTTCGCCGGCTGTGAGCTGGCCCCGGAAGTGCACCTGGTGCTGATCAAACTGTGCGAGCGCGACATGCGCGCACCGGTGGGCCGCATCTACGAAAAGCTGGACGAGCACCTGGCCGCGGCCGGGGTGATGTCGCAGATGGGTGCCCCGCGCCGACCACTGGCGCCGGCCCCGACGCAGCACGTTGCGCATGGCCTGGATGATCTGGTCGAGCAGCGCACGGCACCTGGCTTCGACAACGAATTCAATGACGACGAACAGGCCGCTCCGGCCTGGGCGCAGCGATTTGCCGCGCGCTGGTCGGAGCGCCGTGGCCACATGCAGCAGCATGCGGGTGGTGAAGAGAGCCCGTCCGGTGAGGCCTATTCCGGCCAGCAGGGCATGTTGCTGGAAGCCCTGCACGAACTGCTGCAGCAGACCCGCCACGTGCGCGAGGACGCGACCTCTGCGGCGCAGGTCGCGGTCGGCCAGCATCGTCCGTTGAGCCAGCGCGAGATGATGTCGGTGCTGTCGCTGCTGCAGGCCACGCCCAGCGCGACCCTGCGTGCGGCGATCGGCGAGGACGGCGAATCCCTGGCGCAGCGGTTGAAGAGCGAAGTGCTGTCCAGCGCCACCCGGCTGGGTGTCGACCCGGGCCAGACCCGGCTGGATGCGCAGGATGAGGATGCGATCGACCTGGTCGGCATGCTGTTCGACGTGATGCTCGATGAGCGTGAACTGGAGGGCCGCTCGCGTGAGCTGATCGGCCGCCTGGTGGTTCCGTTCGTGAAGGTGGCGATGCTGGACCGCCGCATGTTCGTGCAGAAGACCCATCCGGCGCGCAAGCTGCTCAACTCGCTGGCCGAGGCCTGCGAGGGCAACACCGGCGAAAGCCAGGCCGAGCGCATGCTGATGGCCAAGGTGGAAGAGATCATCGAGCGGCTGGTCGCCGAGTTCAACGAGAACCTGGCGATCTTCCTGACCCTGGAAGAAGAATTCCGCGATTTCCTGGTGCAGCACCGTCGTCGCGTGGAAATCGCCGAGCGTCGGGCCGCCGAGACCCAGCGCGGCCAGGAAAAGCTGGAAATGGCCCGTACCCGTGCCGGTGCCGAGCTGGATCGCCGCATCGGCGATGCCACCCTGCCGCCGGCGATCGCCGAATTCCTGCGCCAGCCCTGGCAGCACCATCTGACCCTGGCGCTGCTGCGCGAGGGCGAGGAGGGTGCCTCGGTGGCCGAGGCGCTGACGTTGGCCGATGGCCTGCTGGAGGAAGTCGCCGAGGCCCGCCGGCAGATTGTCGGCAAGCCGTGGCTGCAGGCCTGGCAGCCGCTGCTGGCCAAGGTGTTTGCCAGCGTCGGTGTGCATGGCGACGCAGCCAGCGCAGCCGTCGATGCGCTGCACGACACATTGCAGGGCATCGCCGAATCGCGACCGGAGCTGCAGCGTGCGTTGCCCGAGCTGCCGCAGGTGGTACTACCGGCGCCGCCGGCACCGGAAACGCCGGCCGTGGAGCTGGGCAGTACCTTCAATACCGACGATTTCGACAACGCCGATGCCGATCGCTTCCGCCGGATGGAAATCGGCAACTGGCTGGACTTCGTCGACAAGGATGGCAAGGTGCAGGCCGGCAAGCTGTCCTGGATCAGCCCGATTTCCGCACGCCTGCTGTTCGTCAACCGTCGTGGCGTGCGCTTCTGCGTGGCCTCGCCCGAGGAACTGGCGGTGATGGTGCGGCTGGGTCGCCTGCGTCCCCACATCGACGATGGCGCCTTTGACAGCGCCATGCAGGGCGTGCTCGACCGCCTCGACCCGGGTGGTGCGACGCTGCACTGAGCCACGTACGCCTGCTAGGATCGGACACACTCACCGATCAGCGGGAATCTGCATGGCCGTGGTGTTGCTGGGGATCAAGGAGACTGCGCCGGGCGAACGACGCGTTGCGCTCACGCCGGAGACGGCGCGCAAGCTCGGTGCGCTGGGCATCACCGTGTGGTATCAGCCCGGTGCGGGCCAGGCCGCCGGTTTCACCGATGCCGCCTACGACGACGCAGGTGCCCGCGCCTTCGACGCCGCTCGTTGGGCCGAGATCGACATCCTGCTGTGCGTGCAGGCGCCAGCGGCCGAGGTGCTGGCCCAGCTCAAGCCAGGCGCCAGCGTGGTCGGTCTGCTGACCCCGGCGGCCGACCCGGCGCTGGCGGCGTTGGCCGCCGATGACCGCCTGCACCTGTTCCCGCTGCAGCAGTTGCCGCGCACCACGCGCGCGCAGGCGATGGACGTACTCAGTTCGCAGGCGGGCATGGCCGGCTACAAGGCGGCATTGATCGCTGCCGAACGTGCACCGCGTTTCTTCCCGATGCTGACCACCGCGGCCGGTACCGTGCGTCCAGCCAAAGTGCTGGTGATCGGCGCCGGTGTCGCCGGCCTGCAGGCCATTGCCACCTCGCGTCGCCTGGGTGCGCAGGTGGAGGGCTTCGACGTGCGCCCGGAAACCCGCGAGCAGATCCAGTCGCTCGGTGCGCGCTTCCTCGACCTCGGGGTAAGCGCGGCGGGCGAGGGCGGGTATGCGCGGGCGCTGACCGATGAAGAGCGCGCCGAACAGCAGCGTCGTCTCGGCGATCATCTGCGCAGCGTGGACGTGGTGGTCTGCACTGCCGCCGTGCCGGGACGGCGGGCACCGACGATCGTCACCGCCGCGATGGTAGAAGGCATGGCCGCAGGCAGCGTGATCGTCGATCTGGCCGCCGAGAGTGGAGGCAACTGCGAACTGACCCAGCCCGGCGAATGCATCGAGCATCAGGGCGTGACCATCGACGGCCCGCTGGGCCTGGCCAGCCTGGGTGCGACCCAGGCCAGCGAGATGTATGCGCGCAACCTGATGAACTTCGTCGCCCTGTTCGTGCGCGAAGGCCAGCTTGGCTTCGACTGGGAAGACGAACTGCTGGCCAAGACCCGCTGGCAGGCCTGACCCGGTAGCGCCGGCCTCTCTGGTAGATCCACGCCATGCGTGGATGAGGTGCCCAGCGTGCGGATGGCGGGTTACCGCGGCTTGGCCGGCGGCGGGTTGTCCCGCACCCATTCCCTGCGTTCGTCCGCGCTCATCTGCGACCAGCGCTCGCGCATGGCATCGCGCTGTGCCGGGCCGAGGTCACGCATCTGGCCGAACAGCGCCCGGGCCTGCTCACGCTGCTCCGGGCTCATGTGTTCGAAGCGGCGCAGGCCGCGGCGGGCCTTGTCGCG
>NZ_QAIJ01000241.1:9945-21278 GCF_003060985.1 Stenotrophomonas sp. HMWF023 | reverse complement strand
TGCTGCTCATCGTCAAGCCGCCTCGTACTGGCCGGCGATCCACGTACCGCGCACCTGCAATGCATCGTCCAGCAGCACCAGGTCGGCCTGGTAGCCCTCGGCGATGTGACCCAGGCGATCATCGACATTGAGGAACTGCGCCGGATAGGTCGAGGCCATGCGCGCGGCTTCGGCCAGCGGCTGGCGCAGCAGCTGCACGGTGTTGCGCACGGCGGTGGCCATGTCCAGCGCCGAACCGGCCAGCGACCCCGCCGCGTTGCGCACTACGCCATCGATGGCGGTGATGGTTTCGCCATACAGTACGTAGCTGGGATCGTCCGCACCGACCGGCGGCATCGCATCGGTCACCAGCAGCAGGCGGCCGCGCGGCTTGGCCGCCAGCGCCACGCGCAGGCTGGCCGGATGCACGTGCACGCCATCGACGATGATGCCGATCCAGCTGTCACGATCTTCCAGCGCCGCGCCGACCGCACCGGGCTCGCGCCCCTGCAGCGGCGACATCGCGTTGTACAGATGGGTGAAGCCACGCACGCCGGCATCGAGGCCGGCACGGATCTCTTCATAGGTACCGGCGGTGTGACCGGCGGCAACGATCACCCCGCGTTCGACCAGCGCGCGGATGGTCTCCAGCGGCACGCGCTCCGGCGCCAGGGTCAGCAGGGTCACGCCGTTGTCCAGCGACGACGCCAGGTCGATCTCTTCCGCGTCCGGCACGCGGAACTTGCTGGCATCGTGCGTGCCTTTGCGCGCCGGTGCGATGTACGGCCCTTCCAGGTGGATGCCGATCACGCCCGGCACGCCCTGTGCAATGGCCTCGCGCATCGCAGCGATCGCCTCGCGCATCACACCGAGGTCATCGCTGATCAGGGTCGGCAGCATCGCGGTGGTGCCGAAGCGGCGATGCGCACGCGCAATCGTGCGCAGCGACGCCACGTCGGGCGTGTTGTTGAACAGCGCGCCGCCACCGCCATTGACCTGCACATCGATGAAGCCGGGCAGCAGCCAGCCGCCCCCCAGGTCCACCTGCTCGTCGGCCGTGCCCAGCTGAGGTGCAGCGTCGGGCAGCAGCGCGCTGATGTGGCCGTCTTCGATCACGACTGCAAGATCGTCGCGGAACTCATCGCCGGCAAGAATGCGGGCATTGCGCAGGACGGTTGCCATCACACCGTCTCCGTAACCTTGTTCAGATGCGGCGGCAGATCCGGGTTGAAGCCGCGGCGCAGCGCCAGCGCATTGATCGCGCGGTAGAAGCTCTGCACCGTCAGCAGCGGCGCACACAGCGGATGCGGCGCAGCAGCGACGGGCAGGTTGCCGCCGGCACCAGCCAGCCACACCTGGGCGCCACGTGCGGTGAATTCTTCGGCCACGGCACGAGTGCCGGCACCGGTTTCATCAGGCTGGGCGAAGGCCAGCACCGGGAAGCCGCGATTGACCAGCGCCATCGGCCCATGCTTGACCTCGGCCGAGCTGTAGGCCTCGGCATGCAGGCTGCAGGTTTCCTTGAACTTCAGCGCCGCCTCCTGCGCTGCGCCGAGGCCCAGGCCACGGCCGAGCACGAACAGGTTGTTGGCCTCCACCAGGCCGTCGGTCACTGCGCTCCAGTCGCACTGCCAGGCCTCGCGCATCGCATCGGGCAGCAGGTCCAGGGCATTGCGCAGCGCGCTGTCCTGCTTCCAGTACGCTGCCAGCTGCAGCAGTGCGGACAACGATGCGAGGTAGCTCTTGGTCGCCGCCACGCTTTTTTCCACGCCGGCATGCAGCGGGATCACCGTGTCTGCCAGCTGTGCCAGCGGCGAATCCTCGACGTTGACCAGCGCCACCACACGCGCGCCAGCAGCCTTGGCAGCTTCGGCATTACGCAGCAGGTCCGGACTCTTGCCGGACTGCGAAATGACGATGAACAACGCACCGCGCAACTGCAACGGTGCGGCGTAGACCGAACCCACCGACGGTGAGGCCGAGGCAACGACCAGTCCCAGCTGGGTCTCCAGCAGGTACTTGCCGTAGGTCGCGGCATGGTCGGAGCTGCCACGTGCGCAGGTCACCACGAACGGCGGCGGCGCAGCGCGCAGGCTGGCTGCCAGCGTTTCCATCACGGCATGGTTGCGGGCGAACTGGCGGGCAACGACGTCAGCCGCTTCGGCGGCCTCGGCGAACATCAGGGTGGCGGTGGGGTCGGACAGCGACATGGCAGGCTCAGGAAGGATCGGAAGGAAGGGGACGGGCGGCGGCAGGCCGCATCGGTGCGGTCGAGCCACGCACCACCAGCTGTGGCACGAAGCCCTGGTTGTGCAGCGGCGCCGGCGCATCGTCGTAGGCATCACTGCGCAGCTGCGCGATCAGCAGACGCGCGGCATGGCGGGCGATGTCTTCGGTGGCCTGCTTGGCGGTGGTCAGCGGCGGCCACGACTGGCGCGAGAACGGGCTGTCCTCGAAGCCGGCGATGGACAGGTCGTAGGGCACGTTCATGCCGGCCGACTTCGCTGCGGCCAGCACACCGGCGGCGATTTCATCGTTGGAACCGAAGATGGCGGTGGGCGGTTCGCGCAGTGCCAGCAGGCGCCGCGCACCGCGGAAGCCATCGTCGAAGGTGTAGTCGCCCTGCACCACCAGGTGCTTGTCCACGGTCATGCCGTAGTCCTTCAGCGCGGCTTCGTAACCGGCGTAGCGCTCGCCCGACGACCGGTGCGAGGTGCCACCCCAGAGGAAGCCGATGCGCTGGTGACCCAGCTGGATCAGGTGTTCGGTGATTTCGTAGGCGGCTTCGCGGTCGTCGACGAACACGCAGGCGCCATCGGCCGGATCTTCGGTGGCCGCGATGATCCGCACCAGCTTGATGCCCCGCGCAGTGAGCGCCTGGATCAGGTCGCGACGTTCGGACATCGGTGCGGTCAGCACCAGCCCGGCCAGGCGCGAACGCTGCACCCAGTCGGCCAGTTCATCGGCCAGCAGCGGCGAACTGGAATCGCACGGATGGATCTGCAGGCCGAAGCCGGTTTCACGGCAGGCGGCGAGCACGCCGTTCTGCACGCCGATGATGTGGTACGGATTCGGGTTGTCGTACACCAGCCCGATCACGAAGGTGGTGCCGCTGCGCAGGTTGCGCGCGGAGGGATCGGGTTCGTAGTCGAGCTCGGCAATGGCACGCAGCACCCGCGCACGGGTGGCCTGCATCACCGAGGGCTCGTTGTTGATCACCCGCGACACCGTCTTCAGCGAGACCTTGGCCTTTTCGGCAACGTCCTTGATGGTCGCTCTGCGCATCGGCTTTTCCTGGGGTTGGCTGCCGTCCATCATCGCCGATCAGCCCTTGTCCTGCGGCAGGCCGACGCGATGGCCGACCACCGAGTAGAACAGGATGTACAGGTAGCACGGCACCATCAGCAGCAGGAACACCAGCTGGAAATCGATGTGCTGCTTGAGCACGGCGAACAGCTGCGGAATGATCGCGCCGCCGGCGATGCCCATCACCAGCAGCGCCGAACCGGTTTCGGTGAAGCGGCCCAGGCCACGGATCGCCAGCGGGAAGATCGCCGGCCACATCATCGCGTTGGCAAAGCCCAGCAGCGCCACGAAGGCGACCGACACATAGCCATGGGTGAAGAAGGCGCCCAGGCAGAACACCACGCCCAGTACCGCCGAGACGGTCAGGTAGCGCGACTGCGAGACCACCTTCGGGATCAGCAGCAGGCCCACCACGTAGCCCACCAGCATCGCGCCCAGGGTGAGCGAGGTGAACATCTTGGTCTGGTCCAGCGGCAGATCGAAGCCATGACCGTAGGTACCGATGGCATCACCGGCCATCACTTCCACGCCGACGTAGACGAACAGGCACAGCACGCCCAGCCACAGATGCGGGAACTGGAAGATACTGCTGCGCTCGGCCTTGCCCGGCGCGCCGGCTGGGGTGGCATTGGCCTCGGAGGCCTTGATTTCAGGCAGCGGCGAGAACAATACCGCCACCGCCAGCACCACCAGCAAGCCGGCCATGGCCAGGTATGGCGCATGGATCTTGGCGGCGAATTCGTTCAGCAGCTGCGCCTTGGTCGCTTCATCGGCAGCGGCCACCGTGGCCGACAGATCGCCGATGCCGTGCAGCACCACCGTGCCGATCAGCACCGGCGCCAGCATGCCGGCGATCTTGTTGCAGATGCCCATCATTGCGATGCGCCGTGCGGCCGTTTCAATCGGGCCGAGGATGGAGATGTACGGGTTGATCGCGGTCTGCAGCAAGGCAAGTCCACTGCCGATCACGAACAGGCCGCCGAGCGCGCCGGGGTACCAGCGCTGGGTGGCGAATTCACCGAACAACGCAGCGCCGCCGGCCATCACCAGCAGGCTCAGGCTCAGCCCCTTCTTCATGCCGGTGCGGCGCAGGATCCACGACGCCGGCAGGGCCAGGAAGAAGTAGGACAGGTAGAACACCATCAGCACCAGGAAGGCGCCGACCTCGCTGAGCTCGAAGGCGAGTTTGACGAAGGTGATCAACGGGCCGTTGAGCCAGGTGAAGAAGCCGATCAGGAAAAACAGCACGCCGACGATGGCGATGGACGAGGCCACGTTCGGGCGTGCGCTTGCAGCGGGGACGGCTGACATCAGGAAGGCTCCTGCGGCGACGGCCGCAGAACACGGCGTCGGAGAGTGGCTGGGAACAACGTTGTCACATTCTTTCGGTGGACGACGACCGTTTGTCAACTTCCATGCACGGCCCACCACACCGGATGCTGCACTGCGCAAGCCCGCTGCACGGCCATCCGCTGAATGCGCTTCGCCCTTGAAGCCCCTTGCTGCAACGGTTCTGCCATGGATGCCGCACTCACGCCATGTAAACGTTTACGGCGATCTGCATTCGCTGCGGCGCAGCAACGAAAGTGTCACGAACTCGTTGACATCGTTGTCAACGCGGTTACAGACTCCGCCCCAATCGCCGGCTTCATCGTTGCCCTTCCCGGGGCCGGCCCCACCTGCTGCAGGAGCCCGCGTGACCGCCAGCCATCCCGCCCCGGCCCATGTCCTGTCCCGCGTCGCGCCCTCGTTCCTGGCTGCCGACGTTGGCGGCACCCATGTGCGTGTTGCCCGGGTCCAGGCCAGTGGCGACGATGCCCATCCGGTGCAGGTGCTCGATTACCGCAAGTACCGCAATGCCGACCATGCCGGGCTCAGCGCGATCCTCGCCGACTTCCTGGCCGAAGGCCCGCGCCCGTCGCACTGCGTGGTCGCCACCGCTGGCTATGCCCGCGAAGACGGCACGGTGATCACCGCCAACGTGCCATGGCCGTTGTCGGCCCGGCAGATCGAGGCCGACGTCGGCCTGCAGCGGGTGCACATCGTCAATGACTTCGAAGCCGTGGCCTATGCAGCCGCGCAGGTCGATGCCAGTGGCGTGCTGCACCTGTGTGGTCCGGACAGTGCACCGCGCGGCCCGACCCTGGTAGTCGGCCCCGGCACCGGCCTGGGTGCAGCGTTGTGGATTCCCACGGCCAACGGCCCGGTGGTTCTGGCCACCGAAGCCGGCCAGCCGACCCTGGCCGCCAGCACCGAACTGGAAATGGCGATCGTCCGCCACATGCAGCGCGACCGCGCGCATGTGTCCATCGAACATGCGATCTCCGGCCCCGGCCTGATGAACCTGTACCGCGCGATCTGCGCACTGCAGGACCAGGCGCCGGCGCTGGCCAGCCCCGATGCGGTCACCGCTGCGGCAATGGCCGGTAGCGATCCGCTCGCACGGCAGGCGCTGGATGTGTTCTGCGGCCTGCTCGGCAGCACCATCGGCGACATGGCCCTGTTCTATGGCGCCCACGGCGGGGTTTACCTGGCCGGTGGAATCCTGCCGCAGATCCGCGAGTACCTGCGCACCAGCACCTTCGTCGAACGCTACCTGCAGAAGGGGCCGATGGGCGAGGCGCTGGCACGCATCCCGGTGAAGGTGGTCGAACACGGACAGCTGGGCGTGATCGGCGCTGCCAGCTGGTACCTGCTCCACGCCGACGCCTGAACCTGCAAACGGCTTCAACGCAATCGCAGCACGCAGTACGTGGCACGCCAATGCCCGGGACATCGCCGCCGCCCCGCGCACGTCATCGCAACCGCAATCCCATATCGCCGCCGGCATCCAATCGAGTGATGAGGAGAGACATCATGAATACCCGCAAGACCTTGCTTTCGGCCGCCATCGTCAGCTGCATCGCCTTCAGTGCGCACGCGCAGCAGGCCGCCCAGACCGCCACCGATCTGGACACCGTCACCGTTACCGGTATCCGCGGTTCGATGGAAAAGTCGCTGGACACCAAGCGCGAAGCCAATGCGCGCGTGGAAGTGGTCACCGCCGAAGACGTGGGCAAGCTGCCGGCGCACAACGTTGCCGACACCCTGCAGCGCCTGCCGGGCGTCAACATCAGCTCGTCCAGCGCCGATGAAGGCGGCTTCGACGAAGCCGACCGTGTCAGCCTGCGCGGCACCAGCCCCAGCCTCACCCAGACCCTGATCAACGGCCACACCGTCGGTTCGGCCGACTGGTTCGTGCTCAGCCAGGGCAACAACGTCGGCCGCAGCGTCAGCTACTCGCTGCTGCCGTCGGAACTGGTCAGCTCGGTGGAAGTGAACAAGTCCTCGCAGGCCAAGCTGCAGGACGGTGGTACCACCGGTACCGTCAACATCATCACCCGCAAGCCGCTGGAGTTCTCCAAGCAGTTCACTGCTGAAGGCTCGATCGGCATGGTGCGTTCGGACCAGGCCAAGTCGAACGACCCGCAGTACTCGGCATTGTTCAACTACAAGAACGAAGAAAACACCTTCGGCGTGATGGTGCAGGGCTTCAGCCAGAAGCGCGAACTGCGCCGTGAAGCGCAGGAAATTCCGGGCGGCTTCTTCAAGATCGGCGCCGGCGATCCGGTTGCCAAGACCAATCCGGACCTGATCGGCGTCAACGTCCCCGGCCTGCTGGGTTCGACCCTGTTCGAACAGACCCGTGAGCGCAAGGGTGGCCTGGTCTCGCTGCAGTTCAAGCCGACCGATACCCTTACCCTGGGCCTGAACGGTTTCAGCTCCAAGCTGGAAGCCAACAACTACAACCGCAACTTCATGATGTTCGGCAACAGCTTCGCCAAGTCGCAGGCGCCGAATCCGGGCTATGTGGTCAAGGACGGCGTGCTGACCAATGCCACCTACGCGGGCGTGCCGGGCACCAATTACGCGGTGTACGACATGATCTACCGCGAGTCGACGGCCAAGTCGAGCTACGTCACCTTCGATGCCGACTGGCAGATCAGCGACAGCCTGACCGCCAAGTTCCAGGCCGGCAGCACCAAGGGCACCGGTGAGACCCCGCGCCAGTACATCGCCGAGGTCACCGTGGGCAGCGGCGGTGGCGCCAGCTGGGCTACCCATGGCGCCGGCTCGCCGATCGACTGGAACGTCGGCGGCGACCTCTCGCCCAATGGCGTCACCAGCTTCGGCACCTGGGGCAACCAGCAGGTCACCGCCGAAGACAAGGAGAAGTGGGCCACGCTCGACTTCAACCAGTACTTCAACGATGGCGGCGTGCTGAGCTCCATCGACTTCGGCCTTCGCTTTGCCGACCACAAGCGCGAAGCGCTGTCGCCGGAGGGTGCAACCCCGGGTGACATCTGGAGTGCGCTGAAGAACGGTGCCACCTCCAACTATCCGAACGGTTTCGCTGGCGATATCGGCGGCACCTTCCCGCGCAACATCTGGTACTTCACCCCGGGTGCGCTGAAGGATGCGGTGACCAACAACTCCACCTGGCTTGCCGGCAACGACGGCCCGACCGGCCGCCACAACTACGGTGCCGAGTGGCAGGTGAAGGAAAAGAACTTCGCCGGTTACGTGCAGGCCAACTTCCGCGGTGACTGGTGGAGCGGCAACGTCGGCCTGCGCTACGTCAACATCAAGCAGGACATCAACACCTACAACGCCGTAAGCAAGGCTGCCGATGCAGATGTCAGCAGCCTGTTCGGCATGTGGGAGAGCGTGGCCTTCCAGAACAAGCGCAACCGCGTGCTGCCCAGCGCCAACATCAAGTTCGACCTGGACGACAAGCTGGTGCTGCGCGTAGCGGCCTCGCAGACCCAGACCCTGCCCGACTACTCGGCACTGGGCGCGTCCTCGTACGGTTCGGATCTGAACCGGACCGGCGGCGGCGGCAATCCGAACCTGAAGCCGACCCTGTCCACCAACCTGGATGCCAATCTGGAGTGGTACTTCATGCCGCGCGGCCTGCTGTCGATCGGTGCGTACCACATGGACCTGAAGGACTACATCGCCTTCGACGTGGTTTCGCGCCAGCTGTACAGCGAACTGACCAACCAGCTTGAGACCTACCAGATCTCCACCCCGATCAATGCCGACGGCAAGGTCACCGGTGTGGAAGTGGCTTATGAGCAGCCGATCGGCGAGTACTTCGGCGTCAATGCCAACTACACCTACGCCAACGGCAGCACCGCGCACACCTGGTCGGACGGCTCGCACAACCTGCTGGGCACCTCGAAGAACACCTACAACGTGGGTGCCTACTTCGAGAACGAGCGCTTCGGCGCGCGGGTCAGCTACACCCACCGTTCCTCGTTCCTGATCAGCCTGTCGGGCACCAACCCGTACTACCAGGATGACTTCGGCACGCTGTCGGCGTCGCTGAGCTTCAAGGCCACCGACTGGCTGAGCATCAGCCTGGATGGCCTGAACCTCAACAACCCGACCTACAAGTACTACCAGACCGCGGCCATTCCGACCTCGTTCTACAGCAACGGTCGCCAGTACTACCTGAACTTCCGCTTCAAGTACTGATCCAGCGGCAGCTTCATCGCCGAGTCGTGCACGCACGCCGGGCCTGGGTCATTCCGGGCCCGGCGTTTTTCATGTATAGCGAACATCGCACCCGATCCAAGGAGTCCTTCCGATGACGAAGCCCACCCGCGCCAGGATGCGCAGCCTTCTGTTGCTGGGCAGCCTGCTGGCCGCCCTGCCCGTGCTGCCGGCACTGGCTGCCGATGCCCCGGCACTCGATACCGGCCCCGGACCGCAGCTGCGCGCCGGCAGCCTGATGTTGATTCCCGCACCGGCCAACGTGCAGCGCGGCAACGGCGTTGGCATCACCGTCGGCGCGGCCACCGTGCTGCAGGCCGATGGCGAAGCCGCACAGCGCGTCGCTGCACAGTTCGCCGATCTGCTGGCGCGCAGTGGTGGGCCGCGCCTGGCAGTGGCCAACGGCAAGGCCGTCACCAAGGGCGGCAGCATCCTCTTCCAGATCGTGCCGACCTTCCGCGACAGTGGCGAGGGCTACACGCTGGAAAGCACCGCGCAGGGTGTGCTGGTGCAGGCCGGCAACGAGACCGGCCTGTTCTACGGCGCCACCACGCTGGCCCAGCTCGCCACCGGCGGCAGCAACGGCGTGCTGCCGGCCGTGCAGATCCAGGATGCGCCGCGTTTCAGCTGGCGTGGCTTCATGCTCGACTCGGCGCGGCACTTCCAGAGCCTGGACGAGATCAAGCGCGTGCTCGATGCGATGGCCGCGCACAAGCTCAACACGTTCCACTGGCACCTGACCGACGACCAGGGCTGGCGCATGGAAATCAAGCGTTACCCGAAGCTGACCGGAGTCGGCAGCTGCCGCCTGCCGGCCGGTGACGGCGGCATCGATCCGGTCAGCGGCAAGGAGCATCCGTACTGCGGCTTCTATACGCAGGACCAGATCCGCGAAGTGATCGCGTACGCGGCCGCGCTGCATATCCAGGTGATTCCGGAGATCGATGTCCCGGGCCACGCCACCGCTGCCATCGCTGCCTATCCGGAACTGGGCACGATCAACACGCCACTGAAGCCGTTGAGCGAATGGGGCGTGTTCCCGAACCTGTTCAACGTCGAGGACGGCACCGTCACCTTCCTGGAAAACGTGCTGGAAGAAGTCATCGCCCTGTTCCCGGCCAGGTACGTGCACGTGGGTGGCGACGAGGCAGTGAAGGACCAGTGGGAGGCGTCAAAACAGGTGCAGCAGCGCATGCGCGCGCTCGGCATCAAGGATGAGATGGCCATGCAGAGCCACATCATCAAGCGCCTGGAAACCTTCCTGGAAGAACACGACCGTCGCCTGATCGGCTGGGACGAAATCCTTGAAGGCGGCCTGCCGCCGCAGGCCACGGTGATGTCCTGGCGCGGTACCGAGGGTGGGCTGGCTGCGGCCAGCGCGGGCCACGATGTGGTGATGTCGCCGGTCAGCCATCTGTACCTGGATTACCTGCAGACCGCGTCGCCGAACGAGCCGCCGGGCCGGCCGACGCAGGTTAACCTGGCCAAGCTCTACAACTACGAACCGGTGCCGGACGAACTGGCGGCCGACAAGCGCGGCCACATCCTCGGCCTGCAGGCGAACATGTTCACCGAGCACACGCGCACCTACGCACGTCTGCAGCACAACCTGTTCCCGCGACTGGCCGCCGTGGCCGAGACCGGCTGGAGCACGCCGGAACATCGTGATTTCCGCGACTTCCTGGCCCGCCTGCCCTCGCAGCTGCAGCGCTATCGGGCCTGGGGCCTGGCCTACGCACAGACGCCGTTCGAAGTAGGCGTGGCCTACACCGATGACCGCGCGGCGAACACGGTGACCGTGTCACTGGCCAATCCGCTGGGCTATGAAGTGCGCTACAGCAGTGACGGAAAGCCGGTGACCGCACAGTCGCCGCTGTACCAGCAGCCACTGACGTCCACGCTGCCCGCGACGGTGCAGTCGGCTGCGTTCTACCAGGGCCAGCCACTGGCAGCGAAGCCGACGGCGGCGTCGTACACCGCGCAGTCGCTGCTGTCACGGCACAGCGAAGAACTGCGCAGCTGCGTGGGTGAGAAGGGCCTGGTACTGCGCCTGGAAGACGATGGTCCGCGCGAAGGTGCGCGTGCGGTGTTCACCGTCGACATCTTCCAGCCGTGCTGGCGCTGGCCGCAGGCGCAGCTGGATGGCATCGGCAGCGTGGAAGTGCGTGCGGGCCGTATTCCGTACTACTTCCAGCTGGCCCACGACGAGCCGAAGCGCCGCTTCGAGAAGGCCCGGAGCGCGCACGGCGAAATGCTGATCCGCCGCGGCGACTGCACGGGCAAGGTACTGGCGCAGGTGCCGCTGCCGGCGCAGACCGATGCAGATGGCTTCGTGACCTTGCGCGCGGCGCTGCCGAAGGGCACCTCGGGCACGGGCGATCTGTGCATCAACTTCACCGGCGACACGCGCCCGGCGATGTGGGTGCTGGATGAGGTGACGCTCCGGTAGTTGCCAACCTTGGTTGGCGCTTTGCGGCCGGATCCACGCATGGCGTGGATCTACTGGTAGG
>NZ_QAIJ01000241.1:7601-9935 GCF_003060985.1 Stenotrophomonas sp. HMWF023 | reverse complement strand
GTGGCCATCCCCGCCAGCACGCCAATGGTGTTGGCCACCGCATCCATCGGATCAGCCATGCGATTGCTGGTCAACGCGCCCTGCGCGAACTCGATGCCGACGCCCATCAGCACCAGGCCAGCCGCCACCCACAGCAGCGGACGGCCACGCCGGAACAACTGCACCGCGCTGCCGGCCAGGATGAAATAGGCCAGGAAATGCTCGCCCTTGTCGCTGTTTTCCGGCAGCGGGATCGGCGGCGGCGGAATCAGGCAGACCACGATCACCGTCAGCACCGCCAGCACCCACAACGCGCTCCACAGGCGTGGCCGCCGCAGCGGCTTGATCACCGGCAACGCTGCACTCACAGGCGCCAGCTCAGGTCGCCCAGTTCGAAGGCCGGTTCGAAATCGACGTCGCGCTGCAGGCCAATGGCCTGGAAACGCTCGCCCATCTCGGTTGGCAGGGTCAGCTTCTTCACCTGGTCGCGCAGCTGGATGCGGCCCACTTCATCGGTGCGCTCCTCGGCCAAGATCAGTACCTGGTCCAGGCCGTTGCCGAGCAGGAAACTGGCCTGGCTGCAGTAACCGGCCAGTTCGAAACCGCCGTGCAGGCCGGCCTCGGCCATGGCGGTGAAATCGACCGATGCGGTGATGTCCTGCAGGCCCGGCCAACGATGGATCTCGTTGTGCACGTGGTGGCGGTAGAACGCGCGCACGGTGCCGTCATCGCGCTCTTCCTGGTAGAACTCGCCCCGGTTGTAGCCGTAATCCACGAACAGCATCGCGCCGCGGCGCAGGCCACCGGCCACCGCCTGCAGCCAGTACGGCAGCTGCGGCAGCACCTCGGAACGGTAGCCATCAGCAAAGGGCTTTTCCAGATAGCGTTCGAGGTGGCGCACCGCGCCGTTGAGCAGCAGGTCGGCCGGCTGCGCGCCACGGATGAAGTTGCCCTGCCCGTCCAGTTCGACGGTCTCCTCATACACCTCGCCGTCCTTGATGAGGAAGCGCGGTGTCGGCAGCGCATCGATCACCTCGTTGGCGAACACCACGCCGTCCCAGTCGTCCTCGAACGGGCGATCCAGCCACTCCACCCGGCTGGCCAGCTCAGGCGGCAGGTTCTGCTGCAGGCGCTCCTGCTGGCGCTGGCGCAGGTCCGCGCTGGGTTCAAGGATCGCGTAGCGGGCTGGCAACGCGTCCAGCTCGGCCAGGCGCAGCAGCACCGCCTCGGCGAAGGCACCGGTGCCGCCGCCCAGTTCCAGCATCCGTGCCTGCGCATCGAGCTGGCCGAACACCGGCGCCAGTGCATTGGCCACGCTGCCGGCGAACAGGCTGCCCAGCTCGGGTGCGGTGGTGAAATCGCCGCTGCCGCCGAATTTGCTGGCACCGGCGCTGTAGTAGCCCCAGCCCGGCGTGTACAGGCACAGCTCCATGAAGCGGGAGAACGGCATCGCCCCGCCCTGTGCGAGGATCTCGGCACGCAGGGCGGCGGCCAGCTGGTCGCTGTGGGCCAGGGCATCGGCTTCGGGCAGGGGGAAGGTAGGCTGCATGGCGTCTTCGAATGCGGTGACAATGGTGCACAGGATAGCCGAGCCTTGGAGGACCCTCGATGAGTGACACCGCCCCCGTGGCCCTGATCACCGGCAGCGCGCGCCGGATCGGCGCGGCCATCGCCCGCCAGTTCCACGCCTGTGGCTGGTCGGTGGTGCTGCACGCCAATACCTCCAGCGCCGAACTGCAGCAGGCCGCCTTCAACCTGGACAACGAGCGCCCCGGCAGCGTGCTGGCGTTGCAGGCCGACCTGCGCGACGCCGATGCCCTGGCCGACCTGGTCGAGCAGGCGGTGACCCACTTCGGCCGCCTCGATGCGCTGGTCAACAACGCCTCCAACTTCTTCCCCACCCCGCTCGGCCAGGTCACCGCCGAGGCGATGGACGAGCTGTACGCGGTCAACGCGCGCGCGCCGCTGCTGCTCTCCCAGGCCGCCGCGCCGTACCTGCGCCGCCAGCACGGCTGCATCGTCAACCTGACCGACCTGCATGGCACCGACCCGATGCGCGACCACATTGCCTACACGATGGCCAAGGCGGCGCTGGAGATGGCGACCCGCTCGCTGGCGCTGGAACTGGCGCCGAAGGTGCGGGTGAATGCGGTGGCGCCCGGTGCGATCCTGTGGCCGGAACAGGGCAAGGACGATTTCGCCCGCGAGGCGCTGCTGGCGCGCACGCCGCTGGCGCGGATCGGCACAGTCGAGGAAATCGCCGAAGCGGTGTACTGGCTCGCGGCCGAGGCCAGCTTCGTCACCGGTCACACCCTGCGTGTGGATGGTGGGCGTACGGTGAGTTGATCGTTCAGC
>NZ_QAIJ01000241.1:0-7591 GCF_003060985.1 Stenotrophomonas sp. HMWF023 | reverse complement strand
AGGTCCAGGCCGCTGACCGGATCGATGAAACCCGGGGCGATATCAGCCAGCGGCTTCAGCACGAACGCATGCTTCAGTTCCGGGCGCGGAATGCGCAGATGGCCGGGGCCTTCCACCACCAGGTCGCCATAGAACACCACATCGACGTCCAGGGTCCGGTCGGAGAAACGCGGACCGCTGCGGTCACGACCGTGCGCATCTTCCAGCGCATGCAGCCAGTCATCCAGTTCCTGCAGCGGCAGGTCGGTCTCGATGGCAACGCCGTTATTGAGGAAGGCCGGACCGTCGAACCCGACGGCGGCGGTGCGGTAGGCGGCAGACACCTGCAGCGCACCAAAGCGCTCGCGCAGGGCCGCCACCGCAGCGTGGAGGTAGCGGCGGGGGTGGACGTTGCTGCCCAGGCTCAGGAGCACGGTGGTCATGCGGTTCCGGTGACGGCAATCAGGTGGAGCGCGGGCATGCCATCGTCACAACGGCCTGCCTACAATCCGGGACGCATATGATAGGGCACCGACATGACCTATTGCGTTGGAATCGAGGTGGACGAGGGCCTGGTCTTCGCCGCCGACACCCGCACCAATGCCGCGTTGGACGATGTCCGCGTGCACCGCAAACTGCACGTGTTCGAATACCCCGGCCAGGCCGCCTACGTGGTGATGGCCGCGGGCAACCTGGCGACGACCCAGTTGCTGGTGTCGCGGCTGAAGCGCGATGCAGACGAGCGGCGCACGCCGAACCTGCGCGACATGGCCCATCTGTTCGAGGCTGCGGCCTACGTCGGCTCCCTGCTGGTGGACAGCCAGGTGCAGAACCAGCACACCGAACACGGCCATGACGGGGTGAACACCCAGGCGACGCTGATCTTCGGCGGGCAGATTGCCGGCGAACAGCCTGGCCTGTACATGGTCTACCCGCTGGGCAACGCCATCGCCGCCTCGCCGGAAACGCCCTATCTGCAGATCGGTGAATCCAAGTACGGCAAGCCGATCCTGGACCGCATCCTGACCCCATCCACGCATCTGGAAGACGCCGCACGCACGGCAATCGTTTCGCTCGATTCGACCATCCGGTCCAATCTGTCGGTGGGCCTGCCGGTCGACCTGGCGCTGCTGCGCGCCGGCGAGCTGCGGATCAGCCAGCAGCTGCGGCTGGGCGCCGATTCGGCGCTGTACGCCGACATCCATCAGAACTGGTCGCGGCGGCTGGAACAGGCGGTGGAAAGCCTGCCACGGTTTCCGTGGGAAACGACGGATCGCCCGGGCTGAAACGCCGCCGCTGCACACCTGTAGAGCCGAGCCCATGCTCGGCAGACGCAGCCGATGCAGACAGCAGCCGAGCATGGGCTCGGCTCTACAGCGTTCCCTCGATGTCAGCCCAGCGCGTCGGCCACCGCGCGGAACACCTGCTGCATCTGCAGCGGCTTGCGCAGCAGATGCACTTCGATGCCGGCGGGGAACACATCTGTCGGCATTTCCCCGGCAGCATCTTCCAGCACCAGCGCCGGGCCGCGGTATCCGAGCGTGGCCATCTCGCCCAGCAGCTGGCTGGCCGACAACAGCTTGGAGCCGGCATCGGCAATCACCAGCGCCGGCATCGCTTCCTGCTGCATCCAGCGCAGCGCGGCCGGGCCGTCGGAGGCCAGCTGCAGCTGATAGCCCTGGCTGGACAGCGCATTGCCCAGCAGCGACAGGCGCGTGGCTTCACCATCGACCACCAGGATCGACTGGCCACTGCCCAGCGCCACCAGTTGTTCGATCGGTTCGCCGCCCTCGGCGCTGGCATGCATCGGCAAGCGCAGCTCGAAGCAGGTGCCCTGCCCCAGCTGGCTGTTGACGTGGATGCTGCCACCGGCGCCTTCAACGATGCGCTTGCAGGAAATCAGGCCCAGCCCGGTGCCATCGGCCTTGGTGGTGAAGAACGGATTGAACAGATGCGACATCGTGTCCGCATCCATGCCGGTGCCTTCATCGACCACCGCGATGCGCAGCCAGTCCTCGCCATCGCGCTGGCCGCCATGGCTGGCGGTCAGACTCAGGTTGCCGCCATCAGGCATCGCCTGGATCGCGTTGAGCGCCAGGTTCAACAGCACCTGCTGCAATTCGGTGTAGTTGGCATCGACCACCAGCCCCTCATCCTCGACCACAAGGTCCAGGCGGACGCCATCGGGCACGTTGCTGCGCAACAGCAGCGCCACGGCCTGGAACAGGTCATCGATGTGGATGCGCTCGCTGGCCTTGCGCGACCCACGCACGAACGACAGCATCGATTCGGCCATCTCATGGCCACGGCGACCGCACTCGGCGATCACGTCGGCCAGGTGGTGCAGTTGCGGATCTTCGGTACGCGCCTTCAGCAGGTCCGGCATGATCAGCAGCGGCTGCAGGATGTTGCGCAGATCGTGGCTCAGGCCCGCCGCCAGCAACGACAGGCTTTCCAGCCGCTGCGCGCGCATCAGCTCGGTTTCCACCCGCGAGCGCTCGATGGCGCTGCGTGCCTCACGCACCGCGCGCGCCACGGCGGACGGCAGGCGTGCCGGCTGGTGCTTGATGATGTAATCGTTGGCGCCCTTCTGCAGGGCCGCCACCGCATTCTCTTCGCCCATGGTGCCGGAGACGAAGATGAAGGGCACCTCCGGCAACGCGTCGCGCACGATGCGCAGCGCGTCGTCGCCGGAGAAGCCTGGCATGCTCAGGTCGGACAGCACGATGTCCGGCTGGAAGCGTGCCAGCGCATGGCGCAGGTCGTCCGCACTCTCGACACGCTCGAACGTGGCCTCAAGGCCTGCATCGAGCATCTGTTCGGACATCAGCTCGGCATCCTCGGGGGAATCTTCCACCAGCAGGATGCGCAATGCGCCGAGTGCGGGACCGGTCAGGGGCATGGGCCTACTCGATCTCCGGAGCCTGGTTGATCAGCGCCCAGAACTTGCCCAGGGTCTGCACTGCGCCGAAGAACTGGTCCACGTCCACCGGCTTGACCACGTATGCGTTCACGCCCATGTCCCAGCTGCGGGCCAGGTCGCTTTCCTCGCGTGAGGACGACAGGATCACCACCGGCAACCGCTTCAGCTCATCGTGTTCGCGGATCTGCCGCAGTACTTCCAGGCCATCCATGCGCGGCATCTTGATGTCCAGCAGCAGCACCGCCGGCAGGCCTTCTTCGCGGCTGGCGAAGGCGCCACGGCGCAGCAGGTAATCCATCACTTCCACGCCGTCTTCGACGTGCACGATGGGATTGGCCAGGCGTGCTTCCTGCAGCGCATCGATCGCCATTTCGGCGTCGGCCGGGCTGTCTTCGGCAAGGAGGATGGTGCGCAGCGTCGTCATGCGATGGGGCCCTGTTTGTCCGCGTCGAGCACGGGGGGAAGATAGAAGTGGAAGGTGGCGCCGGCATCCGGTGCGGCTTCGGCCCAGATGCGCCCGCCATGGCGGGTCAGCACCCTGCGTACGCTGGCCAGGCCGATACCGGTGCCCGGATAGTCGCTGGCCTTGTGCAGGCGCTGGAATACGCCGAACAGCTTGCCGGCGTAGGCCATGTCAAAGCCTGCACCATTGTCGCTGACCGTGAACTGATGACCGCCATCGGGCTGCTGCTGGTAGTCCACGCGGACCTTCGCCGGCTCGCGGTTGGCCGAATACTTGACCGCGTTGCCCAACAGGTTCAGCCAGACCTGGCGCAGCATGTTTTCGTCGCCCACCACGATCGGCAGCGGCGCGATGCTCCACTCCACCTGATGGGCATGGCCGCTGCTCTCGGCTTCGCTCTGCACGTTCGCATCGAGCATCGCGCGCGTATCGGCCACCAGCGATTGCATGTCCACGGTCTGTTGGCGCATCGCTGCGCGGCCCAGGCGCGAATAGACCAGCAGGTCGTCGATCAAGGTGGCCATGCGCCGCGCTGAACCGGAGATCACCCCCAGGTAGTGCTGGCTCTTCTCGTCGGCCGCCTCGCCCAGATGGCGCGACAGCTTGTCCGAGAAACCGGCGACATGGCGCAGCGGCGCGCGCAGGTCGTGCGACACCGAGTAGCTGAACGCTTCCAGCTCGCGGTTGACCTCCGAGACCTGGGCAACCTTGCCTTCCAGCTGCCGGTTCAGTTCTTCAACGCGTGTCTGCACCGCACGCTGCACGGTCACATCGCTGACGGTCAGCAGCACCACTTCATCGTCGGTGTCAGGCAGCGGCATGCGCCGCGCGTTGAGCAGCATGTAGCGGGACATGCCGTCGGCGCCGCGTTGCTCGTGTTCGAAATCCCACAGTTCGCGGCCGCGCAGCAATACGTCGGCCAGACGCTGGCGAACCACCGGATCACGCCATGCGCCCTCGCCTACGTTTTCCAGCAGCAGGCCATCGGCGCGCTCATCCTGCAGCCCGTACAACTCGGAGAACGCGGGATTGTGCAGCTGCACGCGCAGCTCGCGATCCAACAGCACGATCGGTTCACGCACGGTCTGCAGCACCGACGCCGCGCGCGCAGCCGCACGCTGCGACTGTCGTTCAGCCTGCAGGCGGCGGCCGATCTGTCGTTGCAGCAGCCACAGCACCAGGCCGAGCAGCGCCAGCTGCACCACCAGCGAGCTCCACGACACGAAGTTGGTCTGCCGCTTCTGGCGCTCCGCCTGCGCGGCGCGCTGGGCCAGCAGCGCTTCCTCGCTGGCCTGCAGTTCTTCCACCAGGCCGCGGATCGGGTAGCGCGTGCTCAGGTCCTGCACCAGCTCGCGCTGGTCGCTGTTCGGCTCGGACTTGGCCAGCTCACGCGCAACCCCCATACGGCCTTCCAGCATCGACTGGATGCGGCCGATGCGGATCAGCTGGTCGGGATTGTCGCGGGTCATCCGGCCCAGTTCGGCCAGCCGCTCGGGGATATCGTTGGACTTGGCCATGCGCTCGCGCAGGCCTGGCGCATCCACACCTTTGGACAGCGTCAACGCAGCAGATTCGATGTCACGCACGTCCGTCTGCAGCTGCTGCAGGGCCACGGTCACCTGCTGGGTATGGGTCACCCAGCCCATGGCCAGCTCGTTGTCCTGCTGCAGTTTGCGCAGGGTCAACCACGGGACCACGATGATGGCTGCCGCTGCCAATGCCAGAGCAGGCAGTCGCCAGCGATCCCAGATGTCATCACTGAAAACCAGCGCCATAGTTCCTCGTCAGCTCAACTGCGGGAGTGCGATCCGGACAGGATCGGCCGCAGCGGAACCGGCAATATAGCGCAGCCGGTCACATCTCTGGGGTAATCGGTCCATCAGGCGGGCCGCCCACCCGCACGCGTAGAGCAGGCCCGACGCTACAAAACAGGGGCGCCCCCGTGGGAGCGCCCCTGCTGGCAACCTGCGGTGTCGATCAACGCTTGGCGGCACTGACCTTCAGCGCGGCGGCATCAACGCGGGTCACGCCCTTGATGCCCTTGGCGGTGGCGATGGCCTTGTCATGCTCGGCCTTGGTGGCAACGGTGCCACTCAGGCTGACCACGCCATTGACCGTCTCCACCTTTACTTCGGTACCCGGCACATTGCTGCTGGCGAGCAGATCGGCCTTGACCTTGGTGGTGATCCAGCTGTCGGTGACCGGCTCGTTGGAATCATGGCGGTCGGCATGGGTCATCGCCGAATGATCGGTTTTCGGCGGGCTCTTCGCTGCGGCGTCCTGGGCGAATGCGGCCGAGGAGGACAGCGCCAGGCCCAGGGTGAGGGCGGAAGCCAACAGCGTACGGGTCGTGGTGATCATCGTGTGGTTCTCCTACTGGTTGGTGCGCCCAGTGTCGCCAACTGCTTGTAGTGCAGGCGTGGCGCTGCGGTCATGCTCACGTGAATGGGCACATCTGCAGCGGCAATGGTTCAGCTTCCGGGTGCGTAGTCATCTCGTTTAACCTGCACTTCCCGATCCGCGCGGAGTCTTCCCATGCGCCCCGAGCTGCAACTGGCCCTGATCGGCTACGGCCTTGCCGGCCGCGTCTTCCACGCTCCGCTCATCCAGCACACGCCGGGGCTGGCCCTGCACAGCGTCGTCAGTTCGCAGCGCGATACGTTGCTGCGCTCCTTCAGCGACGTCCACATACGCGCTGCCGCGCAGGAGGTCTTCGATGACCCTGCGGTGGATGCGGTGGTCATCGCCACCCCGAACGAACAGCACGCGCCGTTGGCCATCGCCGCGCTGGCCGCCGGCAAGCACGTACTGGTGGACAAACCGTTCGCGGTGAACGTGGACGAAGCCGAGCAGGTGCTGGCTGCAGCGCGCAGCGCCGGACGCATCGCCACCGTGTTCCAGAACCGACGGTTCGATGCGGACTTCCTGACCCTGCAGGCACTGCTTTCCGACGGCACGCTGGGTGACATCGCCGAATGCCGCGCCCATTTCGACCGCTACCGCCCGCAGGTGCGCGAACGCTGGCGCGAGCAGGATGGGCCGGGCAGCGGCCTGTGGTACGACCTGGGGCCGCACCTGCTGGACCAGATGCTGGTGCTGTTCGGCTGTCCGCAGGCGATCGATGCGGACCTTGCGGTGCAGCGCGAAGGCGGCAGCGGCGTCGACTATTTCCACGCGGTACTGCATTACCCGCGCCATCGCGCGATCGTGCATGCCGGTTCACTGGTCGCTGCGCCTGCCCCCCGTTTCGCCGTGCATGGCACGCAGGCCAGCTGGATCAAGCACGGCCTGGACGTGCAGGAGGCGCAGCTGCGTCGCGGCGTTGCGCCAGGCGCGCCGGGATGGGGCATCGATCCGCACCACGGCGAACTGCTGCACTGCGATGCGGAGGACAACGTGCAGCGCAGCACCGTGGACAACCTGCCGGGTGACTACCGGCGCCTGTATGCCGACTTCGCAGCGGCGATGCAGGGCGAGGGCGAGCCGACGGTCAGCGCGCAGCAGGCGCTGCAGGTGATGCGGTTGCTGCAGGCGGGGATGGACAGTGCGCGCGAAGGGCGGCGGGTGCGGGTGGGGTGATCGGCAGGGCTGCGCCCTGCACCTGCCGAATCAACGTCAACGTCAACGTCAAAAGCGGGCATTCCGTGGGATGGCGGGGTAGGTCCGGTTGCGGGGGACGCCGTGAATCCGTCCATGGAGGCTTGGCCGCGGCATCCATGCCGCGGACACCCCCGCAACCGGACCCACCCCGCCTTCGACAGTTTCTCGCTGCTGTTGGTGGGTGTCGACCTTGGTCGACATGGCATTGCCTGCTCTTGGTGGGTGTCGACCTTGGTCGACACGTACATCCACGCCATGCGTGGATGTACGTCAAACCGGTGCTTACGACTTCTTGATGGCGTGGCCGCCGAATTCGTTGCGCATCGCTGACAGCAGGCGGTCGGTGAACGAGTTCGATTCACGCGAACGCAGGCGTTCGAGCAGCGACAGGGTGATCACCGGCGCCGGTACGTCCAGCGCAATTGCTTCGGCGACGGTCCAGCGGCCTTCGCCGGAATCCTCCACGTACGGTGCGATGCCATCCAGCGAGGGATTGCGCTTGAGCGCTTCGGTGCTGAGGTCCAGCAGCCACGAACGCACCACGCTGCCGTGGCGCCAGACTTCGGCCACCTGCGCCAGGTCCAGTTCCATCTCCTGCTTGCGCTCCATCAGCGCGAAGCCTTCGG
>NZ_QAIJ01000240.1:1676-8061 GCF_003060985.1 Stenotrophomonas sp. HMWF023 | reverse complement strand
ACACCGCTGCCGGCCTGGCCGGCAGCCTGCATATCGAAACGTGTGACGGGCGCTGGCACCTGCAGGTGCGCAATGTTCCCGCCGATGCGCTCTGGAACTGGCTGCTGCCCTTGCTGGCCGACCCGGCCATCGAACTGCAGCAACTGCAACTGCAACGCACAGGGGACGCGAACATGCCGGCGGCACGGATTTCCGGAAACATCGTGATGGCCGCCAATGGCGGTGGCCATCCATGAAGGCGATGCGCAGCCTGGGCTGCAGCGTGATACTGGCACTGGTGGTGGGCCTGGCCCATCTTCCGGCAGCGGTGCAGGCGCAGGACGCCAGTGGCGAACCGGTGCAGCTGAACCTGGTGGACACCGACATCGGTGGGGTGCTGCGCATGGCGGCGCGCTTCACCGGCCGCCAGTTCCTGGTCGACCCACGGGTGACCGGCAAGATGACCGTTGTCTCCGATGGGCCGGTCAGCCGTGTGCAGGCTTACCAGCTGCTGCTGGGTGCATTGCGCATGCGCGGCTTTGCCGTGGTCGAAAGTGGAGGCGTCAGCCGGGTGGTGCCACAGGCCGATGCCAAGCTGCTGGGCGGTCGTGTTGGTGCTGGCGGCGCGGGAGGCGAGATAACCACACGCACGTTTGCACTGCGCTACGAGAGCGCAGCGGCGCTGGTGGCGGTGCTGCGGCCGATGATCACCGCGGACAATCCGATCACCGCGAACCCGGGCAACAACACGCTGGTCATCACCGACTACGCCGACAACCTGGAGCGCATCGCGCGGGTGATCGCCAGCGTGGATACGCCGGCCGGCATGGACACCGACGTGGTCAAGCTGCAGCAGGGTATTGCCGTGGACGTGGCGGCGATGGTCGCACCATTGCTGGATGCGCAGGGCGCGGAGCCGGCGCAGAAGGTGGTGGTGATGGCCGACCCGCGCAGCAACAGCGTGCTGCTGCGCTCCAGCAGCCCGGGCCGCACGCGCCTGGCGCGGCAGCTGGTGGAGAAGCTGGACAAGGCCCAGGACGAGTCCGGCAACCTGCATGTGGTGTACCTGCGCAATGCGCAGGCCACCCAGCTGGCCGGGGTGCTGCGTGGCGTGGTGGCAGGGCAGAGCGATGCGCCGGCGATGGGCAGCACCGATGGCATCACCGCATTGCCGGGCGAGACCAGCCGCAACGCCAGCACGCCGGCGCAACCCGCACAGGGCAAGAGCAAGGGCAATGCGCTGGAATCGCCACGGCTTGACCCGGGTCGTCGCGAACCTATCGATGCCGGCAGCAGCGGTTTCAGCCAGAACGGCATCTCGGTGCAGGCTGACATCGCCACCAACACCTTGCTTATTTCCGCTCCGGAGCCGGTCTACCGCAACCTGCGGCGGGTGATCGACCAGCTCGACCAGCGTCGGGCGCAGGTACTGGTGGAGAGTTTGATCGTGGAGGTCAACCAGACCGATGCCGCTGAACTTGGCGTGCAATGGATGCTGGGCAACGGCCGCACGTTCGGTGGCACCCACTTCGGCGGTACCACCGGTGGCAGTGGCATCAGCACCACTGCGCGCACCACGCTGGATGTACTGCCGAAGGACGGCCTGAACATCGGCGTGATCGACGGCACCATCAACCTGCCCGGTGTCGGCCAGATCCTCAACATGAAGGCGCTGGCCAATGCCCTGCAGAGCAAAGGCGGCGCCAACATCCTCTCCACGCCGAACCTGATGACGCTGGACAATGAGGCGGCAAGCATCATGGTCGGGCAGACCGTGCCCTTCGTCAGTGGTCGCTATGTGACAGACGGTGGCGGTGGCAGCAACAACCCGTTCCAGACCATCGAACGCGAGGACGTGGGCCTGAAGCTGCGGGTGCGCCCGCAGATTTCCGAGGGCGGCACGGTGAAGCTGGACATCTACCAGGAAGTCAGCAGCATCGATGCGCAGAGCTCGGGCAGCGCCGGCATCATCACCAACAAGCGGGCGCTGGATACCAGCGTGCTGCTCGATGACGGCCAGATCATGGTGCTGGGCGGCCTGCTGGAAGACAGCGTCAGCCATGGCCGTGATGCCGTGCCGGGGCTGGGCAAGATCCCTGTGCTGGGCGCGCTGTTCCGCAGCGACACGCGCAAGCGGGCCAAGACCAACCTGATGGTGTTCCTGCGCCCGCACGTGGTGCGCGACCCGGCCGCCGGACAGCGCCTGACCCGCGACCGCTACGACTACATGCGCAATGCACAGGCCGCTGCGCAGCCGGTACAGAGCTGGGCGTTGCCGGCGCTGTCGGCACCGCAGCTGCCGCCGCAGGACCTGTCGGTGCTTGGCCAGGGCAATGCGCGTGATGGCCAGGGCCAGCCGTCGCAGAACGGCAGCCTTGCGGCGTTGTATCCGGCCAGCGAGGGCAATGTGCAGGTGGTGCAGTTCGCGCAGGGGCTGGATGCGGCGCGTGCGACCCAGGCCGTGGCACAGGTGCGCGCGCTTGGCCTGCAGGCCTATGCCGAGACCACGCCGGGTGAAACGGGACAGCGTCTGCGGGTGCGGGTGGCGCGCGACCCGGCCACGCTCGACCCGGCGCTGCAGCAGCTGCGCGGGTTGGGCTACACCCCGGAACTGGTCATCGGCCCATGAGCACGCCCGTGCCGTTGCCACTGCTGCCGTATGCCTGGGTGCGCAGCCACGGAGTGATGCTGACCGAAGCAGGTGGCGCGCCGGTCCTGCTGGGCACCGCCGAGACCGCTGCTTGGGCGGTGGCCGAGCTGCGCCGTCGGCACGGACCAGTACCGTTCCAGATGCTGGATGCGGCGGTCTGGCAGCAGCGGTTGGGCGAACAGTATCGTGACGGTGGCGATGCTGCTGCGGTGGTCGGTGCGGCCGAAAGTGAAGTCGATCTCGACCGGCTGATGCAGGACATGCCCGAGGTGACCGATCTGCTGGACGCGCAGGACGACGCGCCGGTGATCCGCATGATCAACGCGCTGCTGGCGCAGGCCGCGCGCGATGGCGCCAGCGACCTGCACATCGAACCTTTCGAAACGCATTCGGTGGTGCGCTACCGCGTCGATGGCACCCTGCGTGACATGGTGCAGCCACGGCGTGCGCTGCATGCGGCCCTGGTATCGCGCATCAAGATCATGGCCCACCTGGATATCGCCGAGAAGCGCCTGCCGCAGGATGGGCGCATCGCCATCCGTGTGGGCGGCCGACCACTCGACATCCGCGTGTCCACGGTGCCGACCGGACATGGCGAGCGCGCGGTGCTGCGCCTGCTGGAAAAAGACGCCGGGCGACTGCAGCTGCAGCGTCTGGGCATGGCCGACGATACGCTGGCCACCTTCACCGGGTTGATCCGCCAGCCGCACGGCATCGTGCTGGTGACCGGGCCGACCGGCAGTGGCAAGACCACCTCGCTGTATGCGGCACTGGGGCAGCTCGACAGCAGCACCAGCAACATCCTCACGGTGGAAGATCCGGTGGAGTACGATTTCGCCGGCATCGGCCAGATCCAGGTCAACGCGCGCATCGGCATGAGCTTCGGCACGGCATTGCGCGCGATCCTGCGCCAGGATCCGGACACCATCATGATCGGTGAGATCCGCGACCTGGAAACGGCGCAGATCGCGGTGCAGTCGTCGCTGACTGGTCATGGCGTGCTGGCATCGCTGCATACCAACGATGCGATTTCGGCGGTGACCCGACTGGCCGACATGGGCGTGGAACCGTTCCTGCTGGCCTCATCGCTGCGCGGTGTGCTGGCGCAGCGGCTGGTGCGCAGGCTGTGCCTGCAGTGTCGGCGTGCCGAGCTCGATACCGAGGGGCGCACCGTGTGGCGGGCCGTAGGCTGCTCCGCCTGCGCGAACAGCGGCTACCGCGGGCGCACCGGCATCCATGAACTGTTCGTGGTGGATGAGCGCGTGCGCGCGTTGATCCATGAAGGGCAGGGCGAACCCGCGCTGCGCGAGGCCGCGCGGCGTGCCGGCATGCGCACCCTGCGTCAGGACGGGCAGCGCTGGGTCGACAGCGGGGTGACCACGCTGGAGGAGATCCTGCGCGTGACCGGCGACGACTGAGGCGCGCATGGCACTGTTCGATTACCAGGCCGCCGACGCACAGGGGCGCATCGAGAAAGGGCAGCTGGACGCCGACAGTGCGCGCGGCGTGCGCCAGCAACTGCGTGGGCGTGGGCTGACACCGGTACAGGTGTCAGCCGCACGCAATGCCGGCAGTGGCTGGGGCACGCGCAGGCTGTCGGCCAGCGAACTGGCCTGGGCCACACGGCAACTGGCCAGTCTGCTGGCCGCCAGCCTGCCGCTGGAAAGCGCGCTGAGCGCGGTGATCGAGCAGGCCGAACGCCCGCACGTTGCGCAGGCGCTCACCGCAGTGCGTGCCGACGTGCGCGCCGGTCAGCGGCTGACCGTGGCGCTGTCGGCGCGGCCGCGCGATTTCCCTGGGATCTATCGTGCCCTGGTGGGCGCCGGTGAGGATTCCGGCGATCTGGCACGGGTGATGGAGCGCCTGGCCGACTACATCGAAGAGCGCAACGCGCTGCAGGCGAAGGTGCTGACGGCGTTCATCTACCCGGCAGCGATCAGCCTGGTATCAGTGGCGATCGTGATCTTCCTGCTCAGCTACGTGGTGCCCCAGGTGGTGACTGCATTCGTGCAGGCGCGGCAGACGCTGCCGATGCTGACCCAGGTGATGCTGGCGGCCAGTGCTTTCGTACGCGCGTGGGGCGTATGGACGGGGATAGGCGTCGGCGCACTCGTGGTGGGCTGGCGGCTGGCATTGCGGCGGCCGGATCTGCGCCTGCGCTGGGACAGCCTGCTGTTGCGCGTACCGATGGTGGGCCGTTTCGTGCTGGGCGTGAACAGCGCTCGCTTCGCATCGACACTGGCGATCCTGCTTGATGCCGGTGTGCCTTTGCTGCGTGCACTGGATGCCGCACGACAGACACTGGGCAATGCGCTGCTGGCGCGCTGTGCCGATGATGTGGCCGCACGCGTGCGCGAAGGTACTTCGCTTGGCGCTGCGCTGAAGGTGCAGAAAGTGTATCCGCCGATCCTGGTGCATCTGGTGGCCAGTGGCGAGAAGACCGGTTCATTGGCACCGTTGCTCGACCGCGCTGCACAGACCATCTCGCGCGAGATCGAACGCCGCGCGATGGCACTCACTGCATTGCTGGAGCCCACGATGATCCTGGTGATGGGGGGCGTGGTGCTGACCATCGTGCTGGCCGTGCTGATGCCGATCATGGAAATGAACCAGTTGGTGCAATGACGTGCATCCACGCATGGCGTGGATCTACTGATGCCCGGTTTCTCCACACAATCCTCCACACCTTTTTTCGATCTTCCACAGGTTTCTTAAGCGGCCTGTCATCGGCGACGACCAGCATGTCCCTGTCGCCGCAGAGTGGGCTGGGAGGCCCTCGGCGGCAGCAGGCGTGTAGTGACCGTTCCTCCCTTGGTGTTTCACCTTCGCAGTAAACCCTTCAGGAGAAGATCATGAACAAGTACAAGACCCTGGCCGCGCTGGTTGCTACCGCGCTGCTCGCCACTGCTGGTGCCGCTTCGGCCCAGACCGCTGTCACCGGTGGCGGCGCCTCGCTGCCGGCCGACCTTTACAAGGGCCAGACCGACAGCATCCTGCCGGCCAACTTCAGCTACGCCGTGACCGGTTCGGGCACTGGCAAGAAGGCCTTCCTGGAAAACAACTCGGCGCTGTTCTCGACCACCGGTACCGTGCATTTCGCCGGCAGCGACTCGGTGCTGAGCGGCACCGAGCTGAGCACCTACAACAGCACCTACAACGTCTCCACCGATGCCAACCGCTACGGCGCGCTGGTGCAGATCCCCTCGGTCGCCACCTCGGTCACCATTCCGTTCAACAAGGCCGGTTCGGCGGTTGACCTGTCGGTTGCCCAGATCTGCGGCATCTTCTCGGGCAAGGTCACCAACTGGAACCAGCTGGCGGGCCTGGGCCGCACTGGTGCCATCCAGGTCGTCTACCGCGGCGAGAGCAGCGGCACCAGCGAACTGCTGACCCGCTTCCTGACCACCGCCTGCCAGCCGGCTGACGTGTCGGGCACCAACCTGAAGTTGACCGGTGGCGTGCCGGCGTTCTCGGTGCAGTCGACCTTCGCCAACCTGTTCACCAGCGTTCCGTCGAACTTCATCGCCGCTCCGGCTACCGGTGGCACCTCGCTGTACAACGCGGTGTACGCCGTTGACGGCCGCGTTGGCTACGTTGGCCCGGACGTGATCCCGAGCCTGGTCGACGCCACCAAGGTTGCCAAGGTCAAGGGCTTCTCGCCGGATGAAGTGAGCGTGCAGGCGACCCTGGAAACCGCTGCTCCGCCGACCGGCGCCGCTGCTGAAAATCCCGCCAACTGGGTGCCGGTGTTCGGCA
>NZ_QAIJ01000240.1:0-1666 GCF_003060985.1 Stenotrophomonas sp. HMWF023 | reverse complement strand
CTATCCGATCGCTGGCTACACCAACTTCGTGTTCGGCCAGTGCTACAAGAACGCCACTGTCGGCGCCAACGTCCGTGGCTTCCTGACCCGCCATTACGGCAGCGTCGTGGTCGCCGGCGTCGAGCAGGGCCCGAACGATGCGGCCATCCGCGCGCACAAGTTCATCCCGCTGACCAAGGCCTGGCGTGATGCGGTCCGTACCCGCTTCGCGACCGCCAGCAATGCCGGCGCCGTGAACAACCCGAGCACCTGCGCCAGCATCGGCCGTCCGCTGTAACTGCGAGATACATCAAAAGTGTTCTCCGGGTGCGCCGGCCGTCAGGTCGGCGCACTGCGGTATGAACGACCGTATCCAGAGAAGGCAGGGAGTTGCCAAATTCATGAAGCTGCTATTGAAGGCATTATGGCTCGCCAGTTGCGCGCTGGTCGGAACTCTAGAAGCAAATGCACAGATTCTTGTCCAGGGCGGTGGTGCGACAATGCCGGCGGCCCTGTATCAGGGGAGTCCGGACAGCATTCTTCCGTCGTCGTTCAGCTACGCCCCTACGAACTCGGGCGTCGGCAAGCTGGCATTCCTGACCAATGACCCATCACGGTTCTCGACAACGGGGACTGTGCACTTTGCTGGCAGCGATGCGGTGCTGAGCGGCGCCGAAATGAGCGTCTACAACAACACGTTCGACCGGTCTGGTGATCCCAACCGTTATGGGGCATTGATCCAGATTCCCGTTGCGCTGGCTCCGGTGGTCATTCCCTTCAACAAGCCTGGTTCGGCGGTTGACCTGTCGGTCACCCAGATCTGCGGCATCTTCTCCGGCAAGATCAATCATTGGAGCCAGCTAGCCGGCTCTGGCCGTAGCGGTTACATCCGGGTTGTCTACCGTGGCGAGAGTAGCGGCATCAGTGAACTGCTCACCCGCTTCCTCACCAGCGCCTGTCAGCCGGCCGACGTGTCGGCCACTACGCTGAAGCTGACCAACGGCGTGCCGGCGTTCTCGGTGCAGTCGACCTTCGCCAATCTGTTCACCCTTGTTCCCTCGAACTTCGTTGCTGCTCCGGCGTCCGGCGACGCGGCAGTGTACGCCGCCATTCTTGCGACCGACGGGACAATTGGATACACAGGACCAGACCTGTCTCTTGATCTCTCGGATGCCACTCGAGTTGCGCGGGTCAAGGGCTTCTCTCCAAAGGACGTGAGTACTCAAGCGACACTGGATACCGTGGCACCGCCGACCGATGCCGCTGCCCGGAACCCGGCGAACTGGGTGCCGGTGTTTGCCAACCCGAGCTCAGGATATCCGATCGTGGGAACCACTAATCTTCTGTTTGGGCAGTGCTACAAGGATGTACTGTTGGCTGCAAGAATCCGCGGGGCGCTTCATCGGATCTATGGCAGCATCGTGGTCAACGGTGTCGAGCAGGGCCCGAATGATGCCGCCATCGGCGCGCACAAGTTCATCCCGTTGAACAAGGCCTGGCGTGATGCGATCCGCATGCGCTTCGTGGCCGCGAGCAACGCCGCTGCTTTGAACAATCCCAGCACCTGCTCGGGCATCGGCCGTCCGCTGTAACCGCGATTGCTTCGGTAGTTGCAGGAGACGCACAAGGGCGCCGGCAGCAATGCCGGCGCCCTTGTGCGTATGTCCGCTGCATGACAGTGATGCGC
>NZ_QAIJ01000030.1:0-7193 GCF_003060985.1 Stenotrophomonas sp. HMWF023 | reverse complement strand
TCCATGCGCCTCACGGTCCTGCCCCGCCCGGCCCTCCACCACCCACCCATCACCCCGCGAGCGCGGAGGGTTGGCTCTTTAAAGGCAAGAGCGGTAGCGCCGGGCCGTGCCCGGCGGCTCCTTGTGGCACCGCTCCGCTCGCCGGGCATGGCCCGGCGCTACCAGAGCACTCTCCGAAGCCATGAACCCCAGCTTTTGACCCCCGCTTTCGGGCGGTCCGGCCGCGCCCGCAGGAAACCGTCAGGGAGCGGGAAGGGCGGCAGGGCAGGACCGTGAGGCGCATGGATGCGCCGACCGAGCCCCCAGGGATGGGTTTACGGCGTGTCCTGCCCTGTCGCCCTTTCCGCTCCAAACCGATAGCAGTCCGGCGCCGCGCGTCACCCCCGATGAACCGTCCCCAGAGGACGACCCACCCCCCGGTCGGGTACGATGCTCGCCCCCCGTTCGGGCGCTGTATGCAATGAGCAAGAACAACGAAAAGGCCGCCCCGCAGGGCGATGTGACCCAGGTCCAGGCCGAGGATGCCGTGCGCACCCTGCTGCGCTGGGCCGGTGAGGACCCTACCCGCGAAGGCCTGCTGGATACCCCGCGCCGCGTGGCTGAAGCCTATGGCGACTGGTTCAGCGGCTACCGCGACGACCCGCGCGCCTACATGGAACGCACCTTCGAGGAAGTGGCCGGCTACGACGAACTGATCGTCCTGCGCGACATCGAATACGAAAGCCACTGCGAGCATCACATGGCGCCGATCATCGGCCGCGTGCATGTCGGCTACCTGCCGGCCGGCAAGGTGGTGGGCATCAGCAAGCTGGCCCGCGTGGTCGAAGCCTACGCCCGCCGCTTCCAGGTGCAGGAAAAGATGACCGCGCAGATCGCCCAGTGCATCCAGGATGTGCTGCAGCCGGTCGGCGTCGGTGTCGTCGTCGAAGGCGCCCATGAGTGCATGACCACCCGCGGCATCCACAAGCGCGGCGTCAGCATGGTCACCTCGAAGATGCTGGGCAGCTTCCGCGAGGATGCCCGCACCCGCGCCGAGTTCCTGCGCTTCATCGAAGTAGGCGGCAAGCGCTGAGCGCCGTCGCCTCCCGGTGGCGGCCGCGCGTGGCCGCCGCTTTCGCCGTGCCTGCGTCGCGCCTGCGCGCGCGCGCTGGCCGCCGCGCCCTTCGGACCGATCTCGCTGCATGAAGCACCGCGAACGCATCACCCGTTATCGCCACCTGCGCGAACAGCCGCAATGGAAGCTGCTCGCCGCCGACCACGCACCGGAAATCATCGGCCTGCTGCAGGGCTTGCTGATGGACGGCGATCGCACGTTGCCTGCATCGGTCCTCAACGAGCGCCTGCAGCGCGCGCTGGACCAGCTCAACGGTGACGAGCTTTCGCGCGAGCTGCCGCGGACCGCGCAGGCCTACGTCGCCCATTGGTTGGCGCAGGGCTGGCTGGAACGCCGGCTGCCCGAAGGCGCCGACCAGGAGCAGTACGAGCTCTCGACTCAGGCGCTGCAGGCGATCCGCTTCGCCGACAGCATGGAGCAGGCCCGGGTGGCCGCCACCGAGAGCCGTCTGGCACTGGTGATCGAACAGCTGTCGCAGCTGGCCGCGCAGACCGAGGCCGATCCGGACGCACGCCTGTCCGCACTGCGCGACGAGCGCGACCGCATCGACGCTGAGATCGCCCGTGTCGGGGCCGGCCGTGTGACCGCGCTGGATGGAAAGCGCGCGCTGGAACGTACGCGGCAGATCATCGGCCTGGCCGACGAACTGACCGAAGACTTCCGCCGTGTGCGCGACGACTTCGAACAGCTCAACCGCGATTTCCGCGAACGCATCATCGATGACGAGGGCGAGCGCGGCGACGTGCTGTCCAAGCTCTTCGAAGGCGTGGACGTGATCGGCGAGAGCGACGCGGGCCGCAGTTTCCAGGCATTTTGGCGTCTGCTCAACGACGCCGAACAGAGCGCCCAGCTCGATGCCGCGCTGGAGACGCTGCTGGCCCGTGGCTTCGCCCGTCGGCTGGATCGCAACGAGCGCAATTTCCTGCGCGGCTTCACCAGCACCATGCTCGAGCGTGGTGGCCAGGTGCATGACGTGCTGCAGAACTTCGCGCGCAGCCTGCGCGGTTTCGTGCAGAGCCGTGGCTACCTGGAACAGCGCCGCCTCAACCAGCTGTTGAAACAGGCGCAGTCCGAAGCACTGGCGTTGCGTGATGACTTCCCGGCGCAGCGCGCCATCGGCCGCGACCTGCAGCTGACCACCAGCCGCCTGCGCTCGTGGTCGCAGTGGAAGCTGCACGACCCGCGCAGCGCCCAGGTCGATGGCAACGTCGAATACAACGATGCGGCCAGCATCAGCCTGGAAAGCGTGGGTGACCTGGTGGCGTCGTCGGAAATCGATTTCCGCACCCTGCGCCGCGACCTGCACGACCTGCTCGACAGGCAGCCGAAACTCAGCATCGCCCAGGCCCTGTCACAGCGCGAAGCGCCGCAGGGGCTGGGCAGTGTCATCGGCTACCTCTCGCTGGGCACGCGCTTTGGCAGCGTGATCGCCGGCGAACAGGAGCTTGCCGAATGGCGTGGTGGCGACGGTCAGATCCGTCGCGCCCGCATCCCGCTGGTTTGGTTTACCCAGGAGAGACGCCATGAGCTGGCATGAAGACCCCATCGACGCACCGCATGCCGACCTGGCCGAAGACGCTTACCAGGCCGAGCCGGTGACGACCGTGGCGCAGCCGCGTCGCGGCAACGACGTCTACTACATGGGCGATACCGGCCGCCTGCCGCTGGATGCTCGCCGCGCGCTGTGCCAGCTGCTGATCGGCCCCAGCATCGATCAGCTGCGCCACGCCAAGCTGTGGCCGGCACTGATCCGCAGCGAAGCCGGCATCCGTTCGGCGCTGTCGGACCTGTTCCTGGAACTGGTGCTCGACCGTGACAGTGGCGTGGCATTCACCCGCCAGGCCGACACCGAGGACGTCGATGCACCGGTACTGCTGCGCACGTCGCCGTTGACCTTCATCGATTCGGTGCTGTTGCTGTACCTGCGTCAGCAGCTGGGCGAAGCCGATGCACGCGGCAACCGCGCCGTGGTCGCCGATGCCGAAATGGCTGAAGCGCTGGCCATCTACGAGAAGAACCTGTCCACCGACCGCGCCGGCTTCAACCGCCGCGTCGCCTCGGCGGTGCAGAAGATGAAGGACAACCACATCCTGACCCGCCTCGGCGGCCAGGAAGACCGCCACGAAGTCTCGCCGGCGTTGAAGCTGCTGTTCTCCGCCGAAGACGTATCCCAGCTTTCGGCGGTCTACCGCCAGCTGCGCGAAACCCCGGCCGCTGAAGCCTGAGAGACCCGAGCACCGCATGGCCATTTCCAAGCACACTCCCGCCCTGTTCAATGACGGCCTGCCGGACCCGCGTCTGCAGCAGTTCCGCATGCGCCGCCTGCAGGTGCACAACTGGGGCACCTTCAACGGCCTGACCGAAGTGCCGATCGCCGAGCGCGGCTTCCTGTTCGTCGGCCGCTCCGGCTCGGGCAAGTCGACCCTGCTCGATGCCATGTCCGCACTGCTGACACCACCGGCCATCGTCGATTTCAACGCCGCTGCGCGAGAAGCCGAACGCAGCGGCCGCGACCGCAACCTGGTCTCCTACGTGCGCGGCGCATGGGCCGACCAGCAGGACAGTGGCACCGGTGAAATCGCCACCCAGTACCTGCGCAAGGGCGCCACCTGGACCGCGCTGGTGCTGGAGTATCGCGCCGGTGATGGCCGCGTGGTCAGCCTGGTACGCCTGCTGTGGATCGCCGGCAGCAGCACCTCCGCCGGTGACGTGCGCAAGCACTACATGATCGCCGAGCGCCCGTTCGACATCGCCAAGGACCTCGGCGGTTTCGACCTGGATCTGCGCAAGCTCAAGCAGAAGCTGGCCGACGTCCATCACTTCGATACGTTCTCCGGCTACGCCGAACGCTTCCGCCACCTGCTCGGCATCGACAACGAGATGGCGCTGCGCCTGCTGCACAAGACGCAGTCGGCCAAGAACCTGGGCGACCTCAACGTCTTCCTGCGCGACTTCATGCTCGACACGCCGAAGACCTTCGACGCCGCCGAACGACTGGTCAGCGATTTCGCCGAACTCGATGGCGCGCACCAGGCCGTGGTCACTGCGCGGCGTCAGGTCGAAACCCTGCAGCCGGCGCGCGAACATTACCGCGACCTGCAGGCGATGAGCCGCCGTCGCGGCGACGACGAAGCGCTCAAGCTTGGTATCGACAGCTTCCGCGAAAGCCGCCGCCAGCTGCTGATCGAAGCGCGCCTGCGCGAGATGGACACACGCGATCGTGGCCTGCTGGGTGAAGAATCGCAGCGTCGTGCGGCGCTGGACAACCACACCGAACGCCTGGCCGAGCTGGAATTGCAGCGCCGCCAGCAGGGCGGCGAGCGCATCGAGGAACTGGAACGCGAGCAGGGCCGTGCCGAAGCCGAGCGCGACCGCCGCTTGGCCAAGCAGGCGCAGGCACACGACGCTGCACAGAAACTGCAGGCCGCGTTGCCCGACGACGCGCATGGCTTCGCCGAGCTGGTCGAACAGGCGCAGTCCGAACTGGAAGACCGCCAGCGCGCTTCGAGCGCCTTGGACGACGCCATCAGCGAACGGCTGGGCGGCAAGCGCGACGACGAGCGGCGCTTCTCCGAAGTGCGTGGCGAACTGGAGGCGATGCAGCGCACGCCCTCCAGCATTCCTGCGCCGATGCAGAAGCTGCGCGCGCGCCTGGCCGAAGAAACCGGTATCTCCGAAGCGGCCTTGCCGTTCGTCGGCGAACTGATCCAGGTCCGCTCGGAAGAGCAGAGCTGGCAGGGCGCGATCGAACGTGTGCTCGGTGGCTTCGCGCAATCGCTGCTGGTCGACGACAAGCACTACAACGACGTCGCCGAATGGGTGAACCGCACCCACCTGGGCATGCGTTTCACCTACTACCGCGTGCGTCGCAATGATGATGCGTTCGCCCGCGAACCGTCCGCGAAATCGCTGCTGCACAAGCTGGAACTGCGCGACCACGTGTTCGAAAGCTGGCTGCGCCGCGAGCTGGGCAAGCGCTTCGACTACGAATGCGTGGATGCCAAGCAGCTGCGCAACGTCGACCGCGGCATCACCCGCGAAGGCCAGGTCAAGCATCCGGGCGACCGCTTCGAGAAGGACGATCGCAGTGCGGTGAATGATCGCCGCCGCTGGCTGCTGGGTTTCAGCAACCGCGACAGGCTCGCTGTTTTCGAGAAGGAAGCCCAGGAGCTGGCCGCCCGCATCGCCAGCTGCGATACCGACATCGCACGCCTGCGCAGCCAGCGTGACCGCGACAACGAACGTCGCCTGGCCTGCCACCAGCTGGTGGGCATCAGCTGGAATGAAATCGACGTCGCCGCGCCGCAGCAGCGTCTGGCCGACATCGAGGCCAGCCTGCACGCCCTGCGCGAAGGCAACGCCGACCTGGCCAGGATCGCCCAGCAGATCGACGCCACCCGCGCCGATATCGAGCAGGCCCGCCGCACTTACGAAGACACCCGCGTCGAGCGCGGCCAGCTGGTGCGCGAACGCGACCGCTTGGACCGGGCCCGCCAGCAGAGCCGTGCACTGGTATTGCCGGCACTGGCCGAAGACCAGGAAGCCGGCCTGGCCGAGCGCCTGCAGGAGCAGGGCCCGCTCAGCCTGGAAACGCTGGAAGCGCACATGCGCCAGGTCAGCAACGCGCTGAACGAACAGCTGTCGTCCTCGCAGCAGGACGTCAACCGCGTCGAGAACCTGCTGCTGGGCTGCTTCCGTCGCTTCATCCAGCAGTGGCCGGAAGAATCGGGCGACTTCACCGTGTCGGTGGCCTCGGCCGAGGATTTCCTGGCCCGCCTCGAACGCCTTGAACGCGATGGCCTGCCGCAGCACGAAGAGCGCTTCTTCGACCTGCTGCAGAACCAGAGCAAGAACAACCTGCTGGCGCTGCAGCGGCACAGTGCCGAGGCCCGCAAGTCGATCGGCCAGCGCCTGGACGAAGTCAACGCCAGTCTGGAGCAGGTGCCCTTCAACCGTGGCACCCTGCTGACCATCGAGCTGAACGACCGGCGCCTGCCGGAAGTGCAGGAGTTCCACCTGCAGCTGCGCGAGGTGCTGTCGCAGCAGCAGACCGAGCAGCGCGACGTCGCCGAAACCCAGTTCACCGTCCTGCGCCAGCTGGTCAACCGCCTGGGCTCGCAGGAAGGCGAAGACAAGCGTTGGCGCGAGATTGTGCTGGACGTGCGCCTGCACGTGGAGTTCATCGGCGTGGAGCTGGACGTGGAAACGCGCCAGCAGGTCGAGATCTACCGCAGTGGCGCCGGCAAGTCCGGTGGCCAGCGGCAGAAGCTGGCCACCACCTGCCTGGCGGCGGCGCTGCGCTACCAGCTCGGCGGTGCCGACAGCCAGCTGCCCAGCTATGCCGCGGTCGTGCTCGACGAAGCCTTCGACAAGGCCGACAACGAGTTCACCGCGCTGGCGATGAACATCTTCGACAACTTCGGTTTCCAGATGGTGGTTGCCACCCCACTGAAATCGGTGATGACGCTGGAGCCGTTCATCGGTGGCGCCTGCTTCGTCGAGATCAGCGGCCGCCACGATTCGGGCGTCCTGCTCATCGAGTACGACGAAGAAGGCAAGCGCCTGAAGCTGCCGGAGCGCAGCCGCCAGCAGGCCGACGAACCGGAAGAAGCCGAAGCCTGATCGCCTCGGCCCGCCCTGGTAGCGCCGGGCCATGCCCGGCGGCCCTTCGCGGCCGGCAACAGCGTGCCAACCAAGGTTGGCACCCACCGGGTCATGAATCCCGATAGTGGTAGTGCCGGCCGCTGGCCGGCAATCCCCTGTACAGCCGGGCCATGCCCGGCGGCCCTTCACGGCCGGAAACAGCGTGCCCACCAAGGTTGGCCCCTACCAGGTCATGACGCTCATTCACGAACCGCGGAACGTATCCCACGCCATCCGCGCGATCAGCACCACCACCAACCCCACGAACAGCTTGCGGATGAACGGCGTGCCGCCCTTCAGCGCCAACCGCGTGCCCACCACCGAACCGATGATGTTGGCCGCTGCCATCGGCAGCGCGAACAGCCACAGGATGTTGCCGGTCGGCACGAAGAACGAGATCGCCGCCACGTTGGTCGCCAGGTTCACCACCTTCGAC
>NZ_QAIJ01000239.1:33706-45701 GCF_003060985.1 Stenotrophomonas sp. HMWF023 | reverse complement strand
GGGTGGGTTCGCGGGGGTGTCCGCGGCATGGATGCCGCGGCCAAGCCTCCAGGGACGGATTCACGGCGTCCCCCGCGAATCCATCCCGCCCGACCAAGCGCGGCTTTTGATTCTCGCGGCCAACCAGCAGCCACGAGGGGCTGCGCCGTTCGCAGGAAACCCTCAGTCGTCCGCGGAAACCGTGCGCCCCGACGCCCATTCCCGCAACGCCGCCACCTGTTCGGCCATCAACACCGACAACGGCCGCGTCGCCCGTATCTCACCCATCAGCAGCTCGGTATCCAGCGGCCGGCCTTCGGCATGCGCCGAATACAGCCCCGCCACGATCGCCTGCTCGATCTCCGCACCGGAAAACCCGTTGGCCGCCGCTGCCAGCGCCGGCAGCGCGAAGTCGTCGGCATTGAGCTGGCGCCGCCCCAGATGCAGCCGCAGCAGTTCCACGCGCACATCGGCCGAGGGCAGGTCAACGAAGAAGATCTCGTCGAAGCGGCCCTTGCGCAGCAGCTCGGCCGGCAGCTCGTGTACCTGGTTGGCGGTGGCCACGATGAACACCGGCGCCTTGCGCTCGGCCATCCAGGTCAGCAGGTAGCCGAGCACGCGGCGCGACACGCCGCCATCCTCGCTGCCGGTGGCCAGGCCCTTTTCGATCTCATCCATCCACAGCACGCACGGCGCCAGCTGCTCGGCCGAGGCCAGCGCCTGGCGCAGGTTGGCTTCGGTCTCGCCGTGGTATTTGTTGTACAGCGCGCCCACGTCCAGGCGCAGCAGCGGCACGCCAAAGCCGGCGGCGGTGGCCTTGGCCAGCATCGATTTGCCGCAGCCCTGCACACCCAGCAGCAGCATGCCGCGCGGCGGGTCCAACCCGGCCGGTGCCGAGCCGGCGATGAAGGCGACGCGACGCTGGTTGATCCAGCGCTTCAGCCGGTTGGCCCCGGCCACGTCGCCGAAACGGGCGCTGTCGTGCTCGAAGAACAGGTGGCCGCTGCGGTTGAGCAGCTCGAACTTAAGCCGTGCCAACTGCGGCAGGTCGTCGTCGCGCAGCGCGCCATCGGCATAGATCAGCTGCCGCGCGATGCGTCGCGCATCGACCAGGCTCAGGCCCTGCAGGTTCTTCAGGATCTTCTTGACCGCCTCGCTGTCCACTTCCACCCGGCGTCCGCCGTGTTCGCGTGCATAGGCATCGGCTTCTTCGCGCAGCATCTTCAACAGCGCATTGGCGTCGGGCAGGCGCGGGTTGAAGCGCACCGCCAGGGCTTCCAGTTCGGCCGGCAGCTCCACCTTGGCGCCGATCAGCACCAGCACGTGCGGTTCGCTGTGGCGGCGCTGGATCAGGTCACGCAGCGCGCGCTGGTGGCTGGCATAGCCCAGGTAGGGGTGGAAATCGAGCAGCAGGTACACGCCGCGCTGGTCGGCCTGGCGGATCATCTGCAGTGCGGCGCTGGCGTCGGGCGGGCCGACCGGCTCGTCCTCGCGCTCCAGGTCGATGCGGCGCAGGCCCTCGGTGATCGACCAGCGGTGCAGGGCCCGCCAGACATGCATCAACGTCTGCCGGAACAGCTCGACGATGCGACCCTCATCCTGGGTCTCGACCACGATCAACGGCGTGTTGGCGCGGATCAGTGCGCTCAGGTCCTGCAGTTCGCTCATGGCGGTTCGGTCCTTCGGGGGCGCCACGATAGCAAAGGCCGGGGGCGCTGGTTCAGCACGGCTCTACCTTCCGTCACCATCGGCGGTGTACGCTCGGGGCACGTACCCGGAAGCGAGGCTGGCATGAAGACGATCCTGGTGGCCGGTTCCAAAGGCGGGGTGGGCAAGTCCACCATCGCCACCCACCTGGCCGCGTACGCGGCATTGCAAGGCAAGGCCACGGTGATCGCCGATGCCGACCCGCAGGGCTCCAGCACCCGCTGGGCGCAGCGCCGGGCCGGGCTGGAAAGCGCGGTGCTGCCGATCGACGTGTACCGCAAGAAGCAATGGGCGCAGAAGCTGCCCGACGGTACCGAAACCGTGGTGATCGATGCACCGGCCGGCGCACTGGCCGACGATATCCCGCATTTCCTCGACGCTGCCGATGCCGTGGTGGTGCCGGTGCTGCCCTCGGCACTGGACATCGAAGCCATCGTCGGCTTCCTCAACAGCCTGGCCCAGGTACCGCGCGTGCACAGCCGCAAGCTGCCGGTCGGGCTGGTGCTGAACCGAACCAAGCCCTGGACCCAGACCTCGCAGCAGGCCCTGCAGATGCTGGGTGACTGGCCGTATCCGGTGGTCGCCCAGCTGCGCGACAGCCAGAGCTATGTGGTCATGACCGGGCTGGGTCGCAGTCTTTTCGATTACCGCTCCGCCCAGGTGCGCGAGCACCAGGCCGACTGGGAACCCCTGTTGTCCTGGCTGAAGCTGTAAGAGCCGTAGGTCTCCATCCCTTTATTGGAATCCCGCAATGCGCGAACTGATCCTGCTCCGCCACGCCCACGCCGAACCGGCCACCACCGGCCAGGCCGACCTTGACCGGCCGTTGTCGCCGGTGGGGCTCGCTGAAGCCGAAGCCGCCGGCAAGTGGCTGAAGGAAAACAACCTGCTGCCGGACTGCGTGCTGTGTTCACCGTCGCGGCGAACCCGCGAAACCCTGGAAGCGGTGATGGCGGCCATCGGCTATGTCGAAAAGCGCCTGGAAGACCGCATCTACGAGGCCACCCCGGGCACCCTGGCGGCGCTGGTGGACGAGCGCCGTGATCTGGACCGGGTGCTGATCGTCGGCCACAACCCCGGGCTGGAGCAGCTGGTGGCGCTGATGACCGATGGCACCAGCAGTGATTACCGCGGCATGCCGCCGGGCGGCGTGGCCGTGCTCGGTTTCGCCCGCGAGGCAACGATCGAGCCGGGCGTGGCCAGCCTGAACGCCTTCTGGTGGCCGTGAGCCGATGAGGTTGGCGTTGCCGGGCCGCTGCCTGCTGCCAGTCGTTCTGGCGATCGGCCCGGCCTGGGCCGCTGCACCGCCACCGACCGCGCTGCCGGCGGTCGTGGCCGAGTCGCCGCGTACGCTGCAGCTGGATGTGGTGCGCTCGCAGATCGGTTTCGAAGTCCGCACCCGCTTCGGCCAGCGCATCGAGGGCGTGTTCCCACGTTTCGAGGGGCGTATCGAGGTGCTGTCCGATGGCCGTCACCAGGTCCACCTGAAGATGTTCACCCGCACCGTGGAGATCCCCGGCAAGGAACGCTATACCGGCTGGATGCGCGGCCCCGAGTTCTTCGACGCCGGTCGTTACCCCTTCGTCGAGTTCGACTCGCTGCCGTACTGGCCGGAGACGGTCGCCGACGGTGGCGGCATCGATGGCCGGCTGACCCTGCGCGGCGTCAGCCATCCGGAGACGCTCAAGGTCGAGAAAGCGGAATGTGCCCGACCCGGCTATGATTGCGACGTCGTCAGCCGCGGTACCGTGCAACGAGGCCGGTACGGCATGGACAGCTGGCAGCTTGCCTTGAGTGACCGAGTGACTTTCGTATTGCGTGCACGTCTCAGCGAGGCGTCGAAACCGTGAATCCATTGCTGCGTGTACTGGTGCTGGCAACCGTGTTGCTGGGCAGCGGCTGCGCGTCGCTGTCGCATGCCCAGCGTGATCGCGCCGAGGCGATCGCCGTGCAGGCGCGCTCGACCCAGGTGGATTGCCAGCAGGCCGACCGCTGCGCACTGGACTCGCCCCTGCGGGCCCTGGCCGGCCGGGCGTTCAGCGAATCGACCCCGGAGCAGCCGCGGCACTACGCCACCCTGCTGGACGAGGGCGAAGGCGCGCTGGTCGCGCGCCTGAACCTGCTGCGCAGCGCCACCCGCAGCATCGACCTGCAGACCTACATCTTCGACAAGGACGACAGCGCCCGCCTGGTCATCGACGAGCTGCTGGCGGCGTCGCGACGCGGGGTGAAGGTACGGCTGCTGATCGACCAGCTTTCGGCGATCTCCGACCTGCAGATCCTCGGCGCACTGGCCGGCGCCCACCAGAACTTCCAGCTGCGGGTCTACAACCCGACGTTCGGCAAGGCCCGGCTGAACTACTTCGACTATGCCGGCAGCGTGCTGTGCTGCTTCCGTCGCTTCAACCAGCGCATGCACAACAAGCTGCTGGTGGTCGACGATGCGATCGGCGTGGTCGGTGGGCGCAACTACCAGGACGACTATTACGACTGGGACCGCGAGTACAACTTCCGCGACCGGGACGTGCTGATCGCCGGCCCCGAAGCACGCGCGATGGCGGCCAATTTCGATGCCTTCTGGCGCGCGCAGCGCAGCGTGCCGGCCGAGCGTCTGAACGATGTCGGCCGTACCCTGCTCAAGCAGGGCGTGCCGGTGCTGCCGCCCGCACAGTTCCGCAGGCCCGAGCGGGTGGAGCGGGTCAGCGAGGAAGCGAATGACGTCGACTTCGTCACCCGCTCGTTCGTGGACACCGCCTTGCCGGTCGCCTCGGTGCGCTATGTGGCCGATCTGCCGCGCAAGCATCGCCGCGAGCGCGCCGACGCACCACTGGCCGGGCAGCATGTCACCGAGCCGCAGTTGGATGCACTGATCTCCAGTGCGCAGCACGAAGTGATCCTGCAGACGCCCTACCTGGTGCTGTCCAAGCCGGCACAGAAGCTGTTCCGCGAGCTGCGCAAGCGCCCGCAGCCGCCGCGCGTGGTGGTGTCCAGCAACAGTCTGGCCGCCACCGACAACCCGATCGTGTATGCGCTGTCGTACAAGTACAAGCGGCGCAACATGCGCGAGCTTGGCTTCAACATTTTTGAATTCAAGCCGTTCCCGCTGGATGCCCCGGTCGATTACCGCAACCTGCTGCCCGACCCGATCGCCGCGCCGGGCAGCGATACCGGCCGCAATCCGCTGATCGGTGGCAGCGCGGCAGGCAGCAATGCCGGTGGTGGTGGTGATGTGGTGGCCGCTGCGGAAGCGGGCGAACCGCAGCCGCGGGTGATCCACCCGCGTACCGGCAGTGCGTATGAGAATGCCCGTGCGCGTCGGCGTGCCGCCGGCAGCGAAGTGGAAACCCGCCTGCTGCGGACCGAAACGCGCCCGTCGTTCCTGGGCAGCAAGGCGGTCAACAAGCCGCTGCCGGTCACCCGCAAGGGCGCGCGCATGGGCCTGCATGCCAAGTCGCTGGTGGTCGACCGCCGCATCGGCGTGGTCGGTACCCACAACTTCGATCCGCGCAGCGAGAACTACAACACCGAAGGCGCGGTGATCATCGACGATCCGGCCTTCGCCGAGCAGCTGGCGCAGAGCATCCTGCGCGATACCCATCCGCAGAACTCCTGGACGGTGGCGCCGCGTGCCAAGCCGCCGGTCCTGTCCGGCCTGAACTACAGCGTCGGCAAGGCCTCCGAGGCGCTGCCGATCCTCGACTTCTGGCCATGGCGCTACGCCACCGACTACGAGTTCAAGCCGGGCCCGGACTGCCCGCAGCCACTGCCGCGGCAGAGCGCTGATTTCCACCGGTGCTATGTCGCGGTGGGTGACTTCCCCGAGGTCAACGTCGGGCCGAAGTGGCTGCTGGTGCGCATGCTGACCGCATTCGGCGCCGGCCTCGTTCCCATCCTCTGAAGGTAGCCGCATGACCCAGGTATTCCGCGAAGCCGTTTCCATCGAGCAGCTCAACGCACTCAGCCACAACACCGCCATCAGCACCCTGGGCATCGTCTTCAGTGCCGCCGGCGAAGACTGGCTGCAGGCAACCATGCCGGTGGATGAGCGCACCCGCCAGCCGTACGGCATCCTGCACGGCGGTGCCTCGGTGGTGCTGGCTGAAACCCTGGGCAGCAGCGCCGGCAACCTCTGCGTGGATACCGCCAAGCAGATCTGCGTGGGCCTGGAGATCAACGCCAACCACGTACGCGCCGTGCGTTCGGGGACGGTCACCGGTACCGCGCGCGCGGTGCACGTGGGCCGCAGCACCCAGCTGTGGGAAATCCGCATCGAGGACGAGCAGGGCCGGCTGGTCTGCATCTCGCGGTTGACCCTGGCCGTGGTGGCGGCCGGGCACGGTTGAGCCTTGGCGGCAGCAGTGACGGCGGCGGAACCCAGCGTTCCCCGCCGATGGCCGCCGTCAATGAGACTTATGGCCGAATTCGGCTGGCAGCGATGGCAGCCCTCCGGTATCGTGCGCGGATGACTTCCCCCACTCCGGCCCCCCGCGGCGGCGTGGCGCGTGTGTGCCGTTACCTGTACCGCGTACCGCTGCTGTTGGTCCACATCACCGTGTTCCTGCCGCTGATCCTGATCGGCATGCTTCCGCCATGGGGCGAGCTGCGCGTGGGCGACGATACCTTCGGCGCCAAAGTAGTGAACTGGTGGCAGGGCGGGCTGATGTGGATCTTCGGCTTCCGCCTGTCGCGTGTCGGCCAGCCGCTGCCGGGCGCGGTGCTGTTCGTCGCCAACCATGTCAGCTGGGTCGATATCTCCATCCTGCACAGCCAGCGCATGATGGGCTTTGTCGCCAAGCGCGAGATCGCCAGCTGGCCGGTGGTGGGTTGGCTTGCCGCGCGCGGCCAGACCATTTTCCACCAGCGTGGCAACACTGAATCGCTGGGTGGGGTGATGCAGGTGATGGCCGATCGCCTGCGCGCCGGCAAGGCCGTCGGCGTGTTCCCGGAAGGGCGTACCCGTGGTGGCCACGACGTTGGCCCGTTCCACGCGCGCATCTTCCAGGCGGCAGTCGAGACCAGCGTGCCGGTGCAGCCGGTGGCGCTGGTCTATGGCGTGCGCGGCGATGCACAGACCATCGTGGCCTTCGGCCCGGGCGAGAGTTTCTTCGCCAATTTCCTGCGCCTGCTCGGTGAGCCGGCGCGGCATACCGAAGTGCATTTCCTGGAGCCGATCGGCACCCAGGACCTGGAAGGCCGTCGGCGCATCGCGGAAACCTCGCGCGCGCGCATCGTGGCGGCCATGAGCGGGGACTGAGGCCATGGTGGCCGTTTTTCCGCCACCGACCCTCGACGCTGATGCGCCGATGCTCACCGCGTCCGACTATCAGCCGCCGCGCTGGCTGCGCAATCCGCACCTGCAGTCGATGCTCAGCTCCAGCCGCATGCGCCTGCAACGTGGGCTGCTGCTGCTGGCCGCCACCGGCGCGGTCAGCGAGGAGCTGATCCTCGATGGCGGTGAGGGTGTGCGCCTGCAGGGCTGGCACAGCCATGTCGAAGGGCGTGAACCGCGTGGCATCGCCCTGTTGCTGCACGGCTGGGAAGGCAGCGCCGAATCCAGCTACATGCGCATGGCAGCTGCCCGCATGCTGGAGCAGGGGTTCGACGTGGTGCGGCTGAACTTCCGCGACCATGGCAACACCCATCACCTCAATCCCGGCATCTTCCACTCCAACCTCATCGACGAAGTGGTGCATGCCGCTGGCGATGTCGCCCAGCGCTGGCCCGATCTGCCGCTGGTTGCGGCCGGCTATTCGCTGGGTGGCAACTTCGTGCTGCGGCTGGCCCTGCGCGCGCCGGCCGCGGGCGTGCCGCTGCAGCACGTGGCCGCCGTCTGCCCGGTGCTGGACCCGGGGCTGACCATGGAGAACATCGAGAACGGCCCGGCGATGTACGACTGGTATTTCCGCCGCAAGTGGGCCGGTTCGCTGCGTCGCAAGCGCGATCTGTTCCCCGAACTGAGCGATTGCGACGACCGCGTGCTGAACCTGGACATCCGTTCGCTGACCGCCTGGCTGGTCGAACGGCACACCACGTTTGGTTCGTTGCAGGCCTATTTCGATGGCTATTCCATCGCCGGCAACCGCCTGTCCACGCTGCAGGTGCCTGCTGACATCCTGATGGCGCAGGACGATCCGGTGATCCCCTACGCGACCTTCCGCGATTGGCAGCTGCCGCAGCAGGCGCGGCTGGAAACCGCCTGCTGGGGCGGCCACTGTGGCTTCCTGGAAAACTGGCGCGGAGATGGTTTCTCCGAACGCTGGGTCGCACAGCGTCTGCGGCGGGTCCTGCCGGGCTGAACCGGCACCGGCGCGCGGCCCGCTACAATGCGGGTTTGACCTTGAACCGGACGGCCATGCAAGACCAGATCCTCCAAGCGTTGCGCCAGAACGATGCCGGCCAGGCCGTGCAGCTGGCCCAGGCGTGGACCCGTGACGAACCCGGCAAGGCCGAGGCCCACCGCTGGCTGGCGCTTGCGCTGCAGCAGCAGGGCCAGGCCGAGGCCGCAATGGAGGCGCTGCAGCAGGCGCTGCAGCTGGCTCCCGATGACGCGCAGCTGCACCTGCAGCACGCCGGCCTGCTGCTGGCACTGCGCCAGTTCGAGGGGGCCGATGAAGCCCTGCTGCGCACCACCGGGCTGGACCCCAACGCTTTCCCCGCCTACCTGATGCAGGCGCACCTGGCTGTAGGTCGCAACGATTTCGACGAGGCCCAGCGGCTGTCGACCCTCGCATCGCGGCTGGAGCCGGACCATCCGGAACTGCTGACCATCGATGGCATGGTCGCGCTGCGTCGTGGCGACGCCGACCGCGCGCTGGCCCTGCTGTCGGCGGCCAGCCAGGCGCTGCCGGACGATACCCGCGTGCTGTACGCACTGGGCTTTGCCTATCTGGGCAAGGACATGCTGGCGTTCGCCGAGCAGGCGTTCCGTCGCGTACTCGCGTTGAACCCGAAGATGTCTTCGCTGCACGGCATGGTGGTGCAGCTGGCATTGCGCCAGGGCAACGTCGAGGCCGCCGCCGAGGCAATGCAGTTGGCGCTGCAGCAGCCGGAGCTGGACGTGCCGCCGATGCGCCGCCTGGCCGGCGAGCTGGCACTGCGCAGTGGCCAGCCGCTGCAGGCGCTGGAGCATCTGCTGCCGCTGCTGCAATCGCTGCAGGGTGAGCGCCAGGTGCTGCAGCTGCTGCTGATGTCCTGGCAGCGCCTAGGTCGCGAAGATGAAGCCCGTGCACGTCTGGATGACGCGCTGGAAAGCAACGACCAGCTGCATGACCTGTGGCTGGCGCGACTGGCCGTGGAAGACGTCGGCAGTGCCGGCGCGGTGGCCACCGTGGAGCGCTGGATGGCAGCGATGCCCGGCCACCTGCCGGCGCTGGAAGCGCGCATGCGCCTTCATGACATGGCCGGTGAACACGAGCAGGGCGAAGCCATCGCCGAGCGGATCACCACCCTGGAACCGGGCCGCGTCAGCGGTGAAAGCCGTCGCGTCGAGGGTCTGCTGCAGCGTGACCCGGCCGCCGCCGTGGAGCGCGTGCAGGCCTTGATCGCGCAGGCACCGGAGGGACACCGCGCCGATCTGCGGACCTGGCTGGGCGAGATCCAGGATCGCGCCGGGCAGCCGGATGAAGCGCTGCGTACGTGGATGGCGCTGCAGACCGACCAGGCCTCGCAGCGGCTGCCGCTGCCGCCGCAGGCCAAGGCACCGCCGAGCTGGCCGGAGATGGCCAGCATCGATGAAGCGACGCGCGACAGCGGCTCGGCACCGATCTTCCTGTGGGGCGCTCCGGGTTCGGGCGTGGAGCGGGTGGCAACCGGCCTGGCCGCTGCCAGCCCGGTACTGCGCAGTGATCGTTACACCGCCAATCCACCCGACGATGCCTTCCAGAACTACAACACGCTGCAGGACCTGGCGTCGGGCGTGCTGAGTCCGGAACGGCTGGTCGAGCGTTGGCGCGAGAACCTGCAGACCCGCGGCCTGGAAAGCGACACCGTGATCGACTGGCTGCTGTGGTGGGACAACGCGCTGTTGTGGGCATTGCGCCCGCAGCTTCCGCAGGGTCGCCTGCTGCTGGTGCTGCGCGACCCGCGCGACATGCTGCTGGACTGGGTCGCCTATGGTGCCGCTGCACCGCTGGCGATGACCTCGATGGCCGAAGCCGGCCAGTGGCTGGTGCGTTCGCTGACCCAGATCGCCGCACTGCACGAGGAGGATCTGTATCCGCACGTGCTGCTGCGCATCGACGACATCGGCAACGATGCACATGCGATGGCCGACCTGCTGGGCCGCGTGTTCGGACGTCCGATGCCGCCCGCCGCACAGCTGGGCGCGCCGCGCCTGCCTGCCGGCCACTGGCGCAAGTATCGCGACGTGATGGGCGCCGCCTTCGCCCAGCTCACCCCGGTCGCGGTGCGATTGGGTTACCCGGAAGAGTGAGGAGCATCAGATGCAACTGAGCAGTCACAGCCTGGTCAACGCTGCGCCGATCGACCGTGAGTTTGCCGCCGGCGATGCCAACGGTTTCGCCCCCGACCGCAACCCGCACCTGGCCTGGAGCGGCGTGCCCGACGGCACCCGCTCGTTCCTGCTGGTGTGCGTGGACCCGGACGTACCGACAGTGCCGGAGACGGTCGGCCGCGATGACATGAGCGTGCCGCGTGACCAGCCGCGCGGCGATTTCGTGCACTGGGTGATGGCCGACATCCCGGCCTCGGTGCAGGAGATCGCCGCGGGCAGCTGCAGCGATGGCTTCGTAGTGAAGGGCAAGACCGCGCCGGCCGGCCCGGCCGGCAGCCGCCAGGGCCTGAACGATTTCACCGGCTGGTTCGCCGGCAATCCGGACATGGCCGGTGACTACCTCGGCTACGACGGCCCGTACCCACCGTTCAACGACGAGCGCGTGCATCGCTACTTCTTCCGCGTGTTCGCGCTGGATGTGGCCACGCTGTCGTTGCTGGAGCGCTTCACCGCCGCCGATGCGTACCGCGCCATGCACGGCCACGTGCTGGCCGAAGCGGCGCTGCACGGTACCTACACGTTGAACCCGGCATTGGCCTGACACCAGGCTTCGGGTAGTGCCGGCCGCAGGCCGGCATGCGCTGTACGTGGCAGCCGGCCAGCGGCCGGCTCTACCCATCAACGAAGAAGGGCGGCCAGTGGCCGCCCTTTTCATTTCGCCGGCAGCGGCGCGGGTTTGAATATCGCCGTGTCGCCATGCACGTTGCGCAGGACCAGGCTGCCGTTGTCGTCCAGTGCGAGCGTCGGGGCCGGCCGGCCATTGACCAGTGTGCTGGCACGCCGTTGCTGCTCGGTAACCTCGGCGCGTATGCAGCCGGCAGTGGTAACAACCCCGTTCTCCAGAATCAGCCGGTCGCCCTGCAGCTGATACTGGCTGCTTGCGTAGTTGCACAGGTTCAACTCGCTCATGTAGCCGGGTTGGAAGCGCAGGGTGTACGGCTCACGGCCGCTGACGAACAACGCGTCGATGCGCTTGCCCTGCGCGTCGGTGGCGCGTGCGAGCTGCCACAGATGGGCTTCAAGCTGGTCGGTGGTGGGTGTGCTGGCGGCGTATGCACTGCTGCCACTACCGATGGTCAGCAACGCCAGTGCGAGCATGTACGTCCGTTTCATGTCGGTCTCCCTGATGCATGTGGGTAGTGCCGGCCGCTGGCCGGCATGTTCCGTATGTCGCCGGAGCTGTGTGCAGCAGCCGGCCAGCGGCCGGCACTACCCCACAACGAAGAAGGGCGACCTCGCGGCCGCCCTTCAAGAGCCAGCCGACCAGCAGTCGGCTCTACATCACTTCTCGATGGCCGACTCGACCACCATGTCCAGCACGTACGCCTGCGACGGCGCATCGGCCGGCGGGTTCTTCACTTCGTAGCGCTTCACACGCACCACGTTGCGCACGCCGTCTTCGTGGGTGTAGCCCTCGATGCTGCCGTAGAAGTTCTCGAACGCGCCCGGCTCACCCTGCTTCAGGCCCTTGTCGTCGAACTTCACTTCGCGCACCTGCAGGCACTGGTAATCCGGGATCAGCGGGTGCGAGCACTTCTCGGTCTTCGCTGCCACTTCCAGGAACACGGTCTCGCCGGCGCCGCCATAGCGGGTTTCGGCGGTCGGTTCCGGGTTGAACACCAGCACGTCGCCCTTGGCGGTGGTCAGGGTCAGCACGCCGTTGGCGTCCTGTTCGGCCTTCAGTTCGCCCTGCAGGCGGCTGGAGACGGCTTCGTCCAGCGCCATCAGCGCCTTGTCGGTGCAGGCCATCATGGTCGAGGCCATGGCGCTGACGCTCAGCTTGCCGTCGGCCAGGGT
>NZ_QAIJ01000239.1:0-33696 GCF_003060985.1 Stenotrophomonas sp. HMWF023 | reverse complement strand
GTTGCAGGTGTTGCTGACCGACAGGCGGCCATCAGCGAAGTCCAGGGTGACCGGCTTGTCTTCGCGGGCGAACAGCGCATCGATGCGCTTGCCATCGGCCGCGGTGGCCTGCTGCAGCAGCCAGTGCTGGCTCTGCAGGCGCTGCGCATCCAGGTGTGCCAGCGCCTTCTGGTCGCCGGCCTTTGCCGCAGCCGGGGCCAGGTCGTCACCGCCGGTACCGGCCGGGGCGGGGGTCTGGCTGCAGGCGGCCAGCAGGGCCAGCGGGAGGAACAGGGTGAGCTTGCGGTTCATGGTGATTCTCCTTGGGGAACCGAGGGGGAAACGGATCGGGGCCGGCAACGGGGTTACCGTGCCCCGGCGCTGTTCAGCTGCCGGACGGCAACCACAGCAGCAACGCAGCGCCCAGGGCGATGCGGTAAAGGGCGAAGGCCGTGAAGCGATGCGACTTGATGTAGCCCATCAGCCACTTCACTACGACGAAGCCGGTGATGGCGGCGGCAACGAAGGCGACACCGACGTCGGTCCAGTTCTCGCTGGCCAGGTTTCCTTCCTTGGCCAGTTCCAGGAAGGTGTAGGCGCTGGCGGCGAACATGGTGGGAATGCCGACCAGGAACACGAACTCGGCGGCGGCCGCGCGGCGGCTCAGGCCCAGCAGCATGGCCAGGAAGATCGCCGAAGCCGAGCGCGAGGTGCCGGGGAACACACCGGCCACCACCTGCGCCAGGCCGACGCCGATGGCGACCGTCCAGGTCACCTGGTCGCGGTCGGGCAGGCGCGCGGTATAGGCCTCCACCAGCAGCATCCAGATGCCGCCGATGATCAGCGCCCAGGCCACCGGGCTCACGGTTTCCGGCAGCGACCAGCCAGCCTTGCGCACCACCAGGCCGACCACAGCGGTCACCAGGAAGGCCGCGCCGAGCTTGAACACGTACTCACGGTTCTCGCGTTGGCCGAAGCCGGTGGCCAGCTGCAGCAGGCGCTGGCGGAACACCAGCACCACGGCCAGGATCGCACCGGCCTGGATGATGATATTGAAGAAATCCGATCGCGCGCCCAGCCAGTGCTGGGCGATCAGCAGGTGGCCGGTGCTGGAGATCGGCAGGAATTCGGTCAAGCCTTCGAGGATGCCCAGCAGCAGGGCGGAGAGCAGATCGGACATGGACGGTGCGGGTGCCGGCGGCGGAAGAAGCTCGAAAGAATAGACGATCCATGCCGCACCAAACGGGTGCGTCCGGTCATCGGCGCACCCGTTTGGTGCACATGGTTCTGCACCCCGCTGGGGCAGCGGCTTTGAAATCAACGACTTGTGAAAGCCGAAAAGTTGGCACGGTCATTGCTGTACCTCAGCAGGCATTCATCCCCATCCGAGGTCGTACCGATGTCCGTGGAAACCGTAGAGAAGCTGATCAAGGACAACCAGATCGAGTTCGTCGATCTGCGCTTCGTCGACATGCGTGGTGTCGAACAGCATGTGACCTTCCCGGTCAGCATCGTCGAGCCGTCGCTGTTCGAAGAAGGCAAGATGTTCGATGGCAGCTCGATCGCCGGCTGGAAGGGCATCGCCGAATCGGACATGGTGCTGCTGCCGGATACCGCCAGCGCCTACGTCGACCCGTTCTACGCCGATCCGACCATCGTGATCAGCTGCGACATCCTCGACCCGGCCACCATGCAGCCGTACGGCCGTTGCCCGCGCGGCATCGCCAAGCGCGCCGAGTCGTACCTGAAGTCCTCGGGCATCGCCGAAACCGCGTTCTTCGGCCCGGAGCCGGAGTTCTTCATCTTCGATTCGGTGCGCTTCGCCAATGAAATGGGCCACACCTTCTTCCAGGTCGATTCGGAAGAAGCGGCGTGGAACAGCGGCGCCAAGTACGACGGCGCCAACAGCGGCTACCGTCCGGGCGTGAAGGGCGGCTACTTCCCGGTGCCGCCGACCGACACCCTGCACGACCTGCGTGCGGAGATGTGCAAGACCCTGGAACAGGTCGGCATCGAAGTGGAAGTGCAGCACCACGAAGTGGCCACCGCCGGCCAGTGCGAGATCGGCACCAAGTTCAGCACCCTGGTGCAGAAGGCCGACGAACTGCTGCGGATGAAGTACGTCATCAAGAACGTCGCCCACCGCAACGGCAAGACCGTCACCTTCATGCCCAAGCCGATCGTCGGCGACAACGGCAGCGGCATGCACGTGCACCAGTCGCTGTCCAAGGGCGGCACCAACCTGTTCTCCGGTGACGGCTACGGCGGCCTGAGCCAGATGGCGCTGTGGTACATCGGCGGCATCTTCAAGCACGCCAAGGCCATCAACGCCTTCGCCAACTCGGGCACCAACAGCTACAAGCGCCTGGTGCCGGGTTACGAAGCCCCGGTGATGCTGGCCTACTCGGCGCGCAACCGTTCGGCCTCGTGCCGCATTCCGTGGGTGTCCAACCCGAAGGCGCGCCGCATTGAAATGCGCTTCCCCGATCCGATCCAGTCGGGCTACCTGACCTTCACCGCGCTGATGATGGCCGGCCTGGACGGCATCAAGAACCAGATCGACCCGGGCGCACCGAGCGACAAGGATCTGTACGACCTGCCGCCGGAAGAAGAGAAGCTGATCCCGCAGGTCTGCTCCTCGCTGGACCAGGCCCTGGAAGCGCTGGACAAGGACCGTGAGTTCCTCAAGGCCGGTGGCGTGATGAGTGATGACTTCATCGACGGCTACATCGCGCTGAAGATGCAGGAAGTGACCAAGTTCCGCGCGGCGACCCACCCGCTGGAATACCAGCTGTACTACGCCAGCTGACCGGTTGCGATGGCGGTGGGTAACCCCTCCCACCTGCCGCCATCGCATCCGTCTTCGCGGCTGGGGAGCCGCAACGCGGACCTTGTGTCCGCCGTGGTAGAGCGGGGCGCTGGCCCGCTGAACTGGCAGAGCGGACCGTTGGTCCGTCGATCCAGGGGCAAGAGAGACCGGATACGCGATATGGGCCGCCCTCCCTCCCGCGTCGGCCGTGCAAGGAGAGAGGCACGGCTGTCCCGGCCCGGTTCGTGTCCGGTGCAACAGCCACGGCCATCACCACGATGGCCCGTGGTTGCCTGATGCCATCGCGCGTTGGCGCGCTGGCCCCATCCACCATCGGGACATGCGCATGAAACTGATCTCCGCCATCATCCGACCGTTCAAGCTCGACGAGGTCCGCGAGGCCCTGTCCGATGCCGGCGTGTCGGGCATCACCGTGACCGAAGTGAAAGGCTTCGGCCGCCAGAAGGGCCACACCGAGCTGTATCGCGGTGCCGAGTACGTTGTCGACTTCCTGCCCAAGATCAAGATCGAAACCGTCGTCACCGACGAGCGTGCTGATGCCGTGATCGAAGCGATCCAGTCGTCTGCAGGCACCGGCAAGATCGGCGACGGCAAGATCTTCGTGACCGCTGTCGAGCAGGTCATCCGCATCCGCACCGGCGAAATCGGCGCCGACGCACTGTAAGCCCCCTTCCGGAGACTCCCCCATGAAGATGCGCCTTCTCACCGGGTGGCAAGCCCGGTTCCATCTGGTGTGCCTGCTGATGCTGTTCAGCGCGCTGGCCGCCGGTACCTGGCCAGGCAGTGCACATGCCCAGGTCCAGGTCACGCCGCTGCAGAGCGAGGCCGTGGCCGTCGAGCCCCTGCAGGACCCGACCGCCGCTGCGCCGGCTGCTGCCGAAGCGGTGGCGGCGCCCGCCTACGACCATGGCGACGTCGCCTGGATGCTCACCTCCACCCTGCTGGTGTTGCTGATGGTGGTGCCGGGCCTGGCCCTGTTCTATGGCGGCCTGGTGCGTTCGAAGAACGTGCTGTCGGTGCTCAGCCAGATCCTGGTGGTGTTCTCGCTGGTGCTGCTGCTGTGGGTGGCCTATGGCTACAGCGCAGTGTTCAGCGCCGGCAATCCGTTCTTCGGCTCGTTCACCGAATTCGCCTTCCTCAAGGGCTTCACCCCGGAGTCGGTGGGCAACACGCCGATCAAGGGCCTGCCGGATTACCTGTTCGTCGCCTTCCAGTCGACCTTCGCCGGCATCACCACCGCGCTGATCGTCGGTGCCTTCGCCGAGCGCATCAAGTTCCGCGCGGTGCTGCTGTTCTCGGCGCTGTGGTTCACCCTCAGCTACATCCCGATGGCGCACATCGTCTGGGGTGGTGGCTACCTGGGTGAGATGGGCGCGATCGATTTCGCCGGTGGCACCGTGGTGCACATCAACGCCGGCGTGGCCGGTCTGGTCGCTGCATGGTTCGTCGGCAAGCGCCTGGGCTATGGGCAGACTGCACTGAAGCCGCACAACGTGCCGTTCACCTATATCGGCGCGATGCTGCTGTGGGTCGGCTGGTTCGGCTTCAATGCCGGTTCTGCTGCGGCCGCTGACACCGTCGCCTCGCTGGCCTTCCTCAACACCGTGCTGGCCACGGCCGCAGCGGTGCTGGGCTGGACGCTGGTGGAAGCGATCAGCAAGGGCAAGCCGTCGGCACTGGGCGCAGCCTCGGGTGCGGTGGCGGGTCTGGTCGGCATCACCCCGGCGTGCGGCACTGTTGGCCCGCTCGGCGCGATCGTCATCGGCCTGGTGGCCGGCGTGGTCTGCGTGTGGGGCGTGACCGGCCTCAAGCGTCTGCTGAAGGTGGACGACACTGCCGACGTGTTCGGTGTGCATGGCGTGGGCGGTATCGTCGGCGCGATCCTCACCGGCGTGTTCAGCGCGCAGTCGCTGGGCGGCACCAAGGCCGATCTGGATATCGGCCACCAGGTATGGGTGCAGGTGGTCAGCGTCGGCCTCACCGTGGTCTGGTCGGCCGTGGTGACCGCGGCCATCCTGCTGCTGGTCAAGGTGGTGGTCGGCCTGCGGGTGACCGAGGAGGCCGAGCGTACCGGCCTGGATGTGACCTCGCATGGTGAATCGGCCTACGAGGCCTGATGCAGTGGTGGGCGGCCCGCACGGGCCGCCCGCCCGTTCTGGTAGCTGCCAAGCTTGCTTGGCACTGCTCCTGCCCTGTTGGGTGCCGACCGTTGGTCGGCACGGTCGGTGGCCCAGCCACGCATGGCGTGGCTCTACTGCATCGTCCGGGCTTATCGCGCACAATCAGGGCATGCACCCGATCCGCACCTCCCTGATGCTCTCGGCCTGCCTGCTGCTGGCCGCCTGCGCCTCCACGCCGCAGGAAATCCGCAACCCGCTCGCCACCTGGGTGCCGTCACCGAACCAGAACGCGCGCACGCCGGTCATCATCGTCATCCACCATACCGAGCAGAAATCGGTGCAGCAGAGCCTGCACACGCTGCGTACCGCCAACAGCGGCGGGCGGGTCAGTGCGCACTATCTGATCGGCGCCGATGGCCACCGCTACCAGCTGGTAGCCGATGAGCGCCGCGCCTGGCATGCCGGTTCCGGGCGCTGGGGCACCATCACCGACCTCAACTCTGCATCCATCGGCATCGAGCTGGACAATGACGGCCGTACGCCCTTCAGCCCCGCGCAGATCGAATCGCTGATCGTGCTGCTGCGCGATCTCACTGAACGGCTGAACATCCCACCGCGGCAGGTGATCGGCCACGCCGACCTGGCGCCGACGCGCAAGGAAGATCCCAGCCGCTTCTTCCCGTGGCAGCAGCTGGCTGAAGCCGGTTTCGGCGTGTGGCCGCGCGCTGCCGATGGTGCTGCGCCGGACGGCTTCGATGCATGGGCCGCGCTGGCGCGTTTCGGTTATCCGCTCGACAACCGCGAAGCAGCAGTACGGGCGTTCCACCGCCGTTTCCGTGCCAGCGACACCCTGCCGAAAACACTCGACGCCGAAGACGCACGCATCCTGCACTCGCTGCTGCTGCAGACCCCATGAGCCAGTAGTGCCAGCCCATGGCTGGCAGCCTCACTCCATTCCCAGCGCAGCGCGTATTGCCGCCACATGCGCACGCCCAACCGGCAACTCGCTGCCGTCGCTCAACACCAGCCAGTAGCGGCTGCCTGAGGCCGCGTGGAGCGTGCGGATCTGACGCAGGTTGACCAGGTAGGAACGGTGGCAGCGGACGAAATCCGCAGGCAGTACCGTGGCCAGCGCGGCCAGGGATTTGTCATGCAGTTCGCTGCGGCCGTCGCGCAAGCGCACCTGGCTGTAGTCGCCGTCGGCGCGGATCCAGAGTACGTCCGCCAGTTCGACGGTCGCTGTGCCCTGCGCGCGCCAGATACCCAGATACCGCGCGCGGCCGGCGCGGACACCACCGGTGTCGAGCAGCCGCTCCAGCGCTTGAGCCAAGCGCTCGCGTGAGAAAGGCTTGGGCACGAAGTCGAGTACGCCATGTTCGAACGCCTGCAATGCGCGCTCGCGGTGTGCCGACACCACCACGCACTGGTAGCGCCCGGCAACAGCACGGCGCAGCAGCTCGAAGCCATCGTCGCCGCCAAGGTTGAGGTCAAGCAGCAGGCCGTCATAGACGCTGCGCTGCAACCGGTCACCGGCCGCTTCCAGATCGGCTACCGCATCGAAACGCGCCCGTGCACCGACCAATTCGCTGCACAGGCGCAGCAAGCGCTGCCGCACCAGGGGTTCGTCCTCGACGATCAGGATGCGCATGTCAGCTCGATCCGGCCGCACCAGTGGTCACCGTCGATGCCCTGTATGAAGCTCCAGCCGGCGGGGCTGGCCGCTGCCAGGCTGGCCTCGATGTAGCGGGTGCCGGTGCCACGGCCGCGATGCGGGGCCGAACCTCGCGCACTGCGCAGTTCCAGAATCCAGCGCATGTTGTCGCGCTGCACGCGCAGGCGGAAAGGGTGCCGTGCGCAGGCAACAGCGCCGGCATGGGTCAGTGCATTTTCCACCTGTGCGTGCAGGATGCCTGGCGGCAGCGAAATCGCCGCATCCTCGCCATCAACCTCCAGCACCATGCGCTGGTCCAGGGCAAGGCCGACGATATCCAGATGGCTGCGGCACAACGCCAGTTCGTCCTGCAAGGGAACGCTCTGCCGGCTGCTGCTGTCGCGCAGGCGATCGAACTGATCGGCCAGCGACTCCACCAGGCGGCTCGCGCGCATCGGCGACTGCTCGATCAGTTCCTGCAGGCAGGTCAGCGTGTTCATCAGCCAGTGCGGCTGGATACCCCGTTGCAACAACTGCAACGAAAGCCGCGCGCGCTCTTCGCGCAGCCAGGCGTTGTGCCGGTCCAGCGCCTGCAACTGGGCTGCGTGGCGCAGAAGCAGGAACACCATCAGCACCGCCAGCAGCAGGAAGTAAGGGCCATCAAGGAAGGCACCGCGTGCGACCAGCAGCGCCACCAGGCCCGCAGACAGCAGCGCCAGGATCGGCCATCGGTCTTCCTGCCCGGAAGGCGTGCGCAGCAGCACCCACATCGAGGCGAGCAGGCTCAACAGCAGCACCGCCGCTGAGCGGGTGTCGAAGCCGGGCAGTGCGATGGCCGCGGCCATGATCAGCGCCAGATAGATGAAACCACCCGCCTTGGGCACGGCCACCTCGAAGCGACGCGCAAGATAGGCCGGCAGCAGCACGGCCGCGATGACATGCAGCGCAAGCAGCGCGACCAGGCGAACGCCGTGCCACGGGTAGGGGTAGCCCAGCAATGATCGCCAGGCCTCGACCGCGGGCAGCGCCAGCCCCACCACACCCAATGCCAGCAGCAGGCGCGCGCCGGGCGTGCGTGTCTGCCCACGCAGCACCGCCAGGAAATACAGGCATGCGGCTGCCAGCGCACCGGTGGCGAAGGCCGCGATCAGCCATGGCAGGATGATCTGGCCGTACAGCACGGGGGCTGGCGCGATCAGCAGCATCGCATCTGCGCCATGCAGGGCGAAACGCTGCTGCTGGCTGGATGCAAGCACCAGCAGTTCATCGGTAGCGTTGCCCGACGGCGGCGGTAGCACGCGCACGACGTCTACGCGCCCCGGCTTCTCTTCTTCCGGCGTGCGACCAACGGCGCCATTGCTGATCCATGGCATCCCGTTCCAGTACAGCTGGCTGGCAGCGCGCAACGACAGCCTCACTGTACGTCCATGATCGGCGCCGCTTTCCGGCGCTGGCACATGCCAGCGCAGCCAGTACGGGCCATGCCACTCCGCCAGCTGCTGCTGGTCCAGCGGCCGCCAAGCCAGGTTCTGCGGTGGGTGCGTTGGCAGACCGCCGGATGCCCCGACATTCGCGGGTGCCATCTGTGCGCCCTGCACAACCCTCATTTCCGGTGGCGGCGTCGACACGATCAGCCACGCGGCCACGGCCGCAAGCAGTACAGCAAGGACAGCCAGGGTTCGTGGGATCTGCATGGCGGCCATCGTATCGGCTGCACGGAGACATTGGGCTGCCGTCTGGAGACGTTCGGCAGATGGACACGTCCGCAGCGCGGCGGGGAGGCAGATGCTGGCGACGCACATCCTTCCATCGGAGCCCAACATGACCCGCAGCGCTTCTACTTCCTCCGGCAGCTTCCCGCTTCGTCGCCCTGTCATGTCCGTCACCCTCGCCGCGCTCTGCCTGGCCCTCGCCGCTGCCCTTCCCGCGCAGGCCGGTCCGGCGGCGCTGGCCTTCGAGCCCTACACACTGCAGACGAAGAACCATGGCGATATTCCTGCCGAGATCGCCACGCTGGAGGTGCCGCGTCGGCACAGCGAGCCGGACGGTCCGCGGCTGCACCTGAAGGTGGTGCGCCTGCGTGCGACGGCCCGCAATGGTCGCGCCGCACCGGTGGTCTACCTGGCCGGTGGTCCGGGTGGTTCTGGTATCGATACCGCGCGCGGTCCGCGCTGGCCGGTGTTCGACCAGGTGCGGCGCGAGGCGGACGTGCTGCTGCTCGACCAGCGCGGTGCTGGCCTGTCCGAGCCGCCGCCGGAATGTCCGCATGAAACACGTTTTGACGACGCCCAACCGCTGCAGCGCGATACGGCCCTGGCCGCAGTGCAGGCCACGGCGGCGAAGTGCGTAGCGTTCTGGCGTCAGGCCGGTGTCGATCTCGGCGCTTACACCACGGCAGAGAGTGCCGGTGACCTCGACGACCTGCGGCGCGCGCTGGACGTGCCGAAGATCAGCCTATGGGGCATGAGCTATGGCACCCATCTGGCCTTGGCCACGGTGCGCCTGCACGGTGCCGGTCTAGAGCGCGTGGTGCTGATGGGATCCGAAGGTCCCGACGACACGCTGAAGCTGCCGCTGAGCAGCGACGCATTGCTGCAGGAGCTGGCGGTGCTTGCCCGCAAGGATGGCTTCGATGACCTCGCCGGATCGGTCACCCGCGTGCTGCAGGCGCTGCGTGAGCAGCCGCGGCAGGGCCGCAGCCACATGCATGAGGGCAAGCAGGTCACCATCGGCCTGTACGACGCACAGACCGTCATCGCCAACATGCTGGGGCAACGCATCCCCCAGCAATGGCTGCCGTTGGTGCTGCGTGAGGCCGAGACGGGCAACTACGACCCGCTGGCAGATATGGTGCTGATCGGGCGCGCCCAGTACGCGCAGTTCCCGGCCATGGGTCTGGCGATGGACGTCGCCTCCGGGCAGAGTCCGCAGCGCCGGGCACTGGCCGAAGCACAGGCACGCCAGAGCCTGTTCGGCGACGGGCTGAACTTCCCGTTCCCGGCCATCGGCGACGGCCTCGGCTTGGCCGATCTGGGTGAGGGCTTCCGCGGCCCGCTGCACAGCGACGTGCCGGTGCTGTTCATCAGTGGCACGCTGGATGGCCGTACGCCCCCGGCCAACGCCGAGGCACTGCGGCCGGGCTTCAGCAACGGCCACTCGCTGCTGGTGCGCAATGCAAGCCATCACAACGAGTTGTGGACAGGCAACCCGGCCATCGCCCGCAGCATCGTCGACTTCCTCGCCGGTCGCGTCGTGCGCGATACCGTGCTGGACGTGCCGCCGCCGGTGTTCGCCACCCGCAGCAGTGAGTTGCTGGGCGGCAAGCGATAGGGTCCATCGTGTGGCGCAGGATGCGATCCCGGTCCTGCGCCATGCCCGATTGCACTACATTGGGGCAATGACTGACCTCATCGCCCCCTTCAACCGCACGTGCTGGAGCCTTCTTGCGCTTGCCGTGCTTGCTGGCTGTTCCACCACCGGCACCCGTCCCGAAGCGCCTGCCGCAATGAAGCCTGCCGCGACCTACGCCAAGGTCGACTGGAAGACGTTGCCGGCCGTATCCGATGCCGACCTGCAGGCAGGCTTCGCCGCCTGGCGCAGCAGCTGCACCCGGCTGAAGAACGATGCGACCTGGGCCAGGCCCTGCGCGACCGCCAGCACCGTGTCCGACAAGGACGCCAGCGCGATCCGCGCATTCCTGCAGCGCGATCTCGACGTCTATTCCCTGCGCGCCGGTGGCCATCGCGCCGACGGCCTGATCACCGGCTATTACGAGCCCATCTACCCGGGCAGCCTCACCCGCACCGACAAGGCCACCGTGCCGGTGTACGGCAAACCCGATGATCTGGTGGTGGTGCAGTTGGAGAGTCTCTACCCCGAACTGAAGGGCAAGCGCCTGCGCGGTCGCGTGGAGGGCAAGGTGCTCAAGCCCTACGACAATGCCGGCAGCATCGCCAGCAAGGGTGCCAAAGCGCCGGTGCTGGCCTGGCTGACCGATCCGATGGACCTGCAGTTGCTGCAGATCCAGGGCTCGGGCCGCGTGCGCCTGGCCGATGGCAAACAGGTGCGGCTGGCCTATGCCGAGCAGAACGGCCATCCCTATCGCGCGATCGGCCGCTGGCTGGTGGAGCAGGGCGAGCTGAAGAAGGAAGACGTCACCATGGACACGATCCGCGCATGGGCGAAGGCACATCCGGCGCGCGTACCGGAGCTGCTGCGCAGCAACCCCAGCTACGTGTTCTTCGTACGCAGCCCGGACAGCCCGGAAGGCCCGCGTGGTTCATTGAACGTGCCGCTCACCGCCGGCTACAGCGTGGCGGTGGATCGCACCGTGGTGCCGCTGGGCAGCCTGCTGTGGCTGTCGACCACGCGCCCGGACGGCACGCCGGTGGTGCGCCCGGTGGCCGCGCAGGATACCGGTGGCGCCATTGCCGGTGAGGTGCGCGCCGATCTGTACTGGGGCAGTGGCGATGCCGCCGGCAAGCTGGCCGGCGACATGAAGCAGCAGGGCAACCTGTGGATGCTGTGGCCGAAGGGTGTGGCGTTGCCGGTGCGTGGCGAGTGACATCCTGCCTGGACCGGTGACGGTGTAGGAAACTTCCCACCACCATTGAGTTTTGACCCTGATGACAGATGGTAGGTACGTCGCTGAGTGGATCAACCGGGGCAAGTCGATCCGGCAGTTGATCGAAGAATTGAACTCCTTCGAGGACCAGAATCTGCTGGTGGAGATGTCGCTCGACGCATTCCAGACCAGCTGGCCGATCAGCCTGGTAGGAAAGTCCGACGGTAAGTGTCTGCTCATGAACTTCGAGGGCGTCGGCAACACGGACAGGGGCAGCGTTGGCGACATCAATCACGCGAACGAGGCCGACGCTGGCACAGGCGACGCGCTGATTGAGTGCTCGGCCCTCGGTGAGCTGCCCGCCTGCATGGGTAGGCGCGTGCGCATCAGCGCCGTGTTGATGATCCATCACGGGCAGTGTTTCTTGCTGGACAGCGCCGAGCATCCCATTTCCGAGGAGCGCGTGGAGGTGTTTCACCCCGGCCTGGAACGCACGTTGGATGCAACTCTGGGCGGCTGGGTGGGCGGGCCGGCCAGCTACCTCGATGCCGTACAGCTGGAGGGCCGGGTGAATGCAGCTAGCACCCGGCGCTGGATCGCCTCGGTCAGCACACTGACCCGGCTCTCGGTCGAACGTAACGGTGTGGTCCACGTAATCGATCTCTGAAGTGGGGCAATGCCCCGGCTCAGGCCGCGATCATGATCAGTGCGACACTGGGCGATAATGGCGCCATTCCGAACCTTCCGGCCGCACCTGCGGCCAGGACAAATGCAATGAAATACGCAAAGAACAACGCAAAATCCACCACGAAGAAGTACTACAAGCACTGGGCCGAATCGGGCCTGGGCAAGGGCAACGTGCTGATGGAAGCCCGTGGCGAGAAGATCGTGCGCCAGGTCGAAATCTACGGCACCAAGATGGTCTGGGCCGATGAGCATGCCCACAGCGATGATCGTTTCCTGCTGGCTGACCAGCCGGTGTCGTTCATGGATTTCGACGAAGACGACGAGATCAGCGCGCGCGAGTTTGAGATTGCCTGGAAGAAGGCCCGGGAAGCCACCGGCTACCCCGTGTAAGGTCGAGGGGCCTGCAATCATCGGATGGCTGGCGGAATCGAAATGTTATAAAGTTTCATTTCCAGCATCCAGCCCGCCTCCCGATGAAGACTCCCACGCTGGTGGCCGCGCTCGCGGCCGCCCCGTTCGCCCCTGAAGCATTCGCCCAGTCCGCCGACGCCGCGCTCACCCTGGGCAAGGTTGATGTGCACCAGCACAGCGAGGGGCAACTGAGCGCGCACCAGGTGCTGACCTCGGTGGACGTGCTGGGCGCGGACCAGATCGAAAACCGCAATGTGTCGCACAGCTGGGAGCTGCTCGGGCAGATGCCCGGCATCCAGCTGACCGAAACCCGGCAGGGCGCCGAGTCGGGCAAGGTCAGCTTCCGCGCCTTCAACGGCGAGGGCTACCTCAATGCCATCAAGACGCTGATCGACGGCATCCCCAGCAACGTCAACAGCGGCAACCAGCGCTTCATCGACATGCTGTTTCCGCTGGAAATCAGCTACATCGAAGTGGTGCGTGGTACCAACGACCCGCGCTACGGCCTGCACAACATCGGCGGCAACGTGAACTTCGGTACGCGCCAGGGCGGCACCTACACCGACGCGCGACTGGCCTATGGCAGCTACAACACCCGCGATATGCAGCTGGCGGTGGGCCGCGAAGCCAACGGCTTCGCGCAGAACTATTTTGTCGGCACCCAGGCCAGCGACGGCTACCGCGACCACGACAGCTCGAAGAAGTATTCGCTGGGCGGCAAGTGGTTCTTCGGTTCGCTGGAGGACGGGCTGCGCATCGGCCTGACCGCGCGCGCCTACCATCACGAGGCCGACGAACCTGGTTTCATGACCGCGGAAGAGCTGCATGCGGGCCGCCGCCACAGCGACCTGCGCAACGCCAATGACGGCGATGACCGCGACATGCGCCAGTTCGCCGCGCACCTGGACATGAAGCTCAGCGACGCGGTGACCTTCGGCACGCGGCTGTACTACAACCGCTATGAAGACGACCGCCGGGTGACCTTCAGCGATCTGCCCACCGGCAATCTGCCGCGACAGCGCCGTGTGTGGGACGAGCGCCAGACCGGCCTGCTCGGCACGCTCACCTGGCAGGCCAACCCGACGCTTACCGTGGAGGGCGGGCTGAACTACGAGCAGCAGGACAACGGCTACATCCGCGAGCGCTACGCCTACGCCGAACCCACCGATTTCAGCCGTCCGCCGGCACGCGTGCAGAACAATGACCGCCACAGTTTCGACAACTGGGGCGCGTACGTGCAGGCGATCTACCAGCCAGCCGACGCATGGAAGATCGTCCCGGCCTACCGTGTGGACCGTTTCAGAGGCCACACCCGGTTGATGAACGGCACCGCCGGTCGCCTGCAGGACTACGGCAGCATCGGCCAGCCCAAGCTGAGCGTCATCCACAGCCTGGGTGAGCACACTCACGTCTACGCCAATTGGGGCCGCACGTTCCAGGTGCTGACCGGTTCCACCGCGCCGGCCTACCTCACCCCGGGGCAGGCACCGATGCAGCCCTCCACCAACACGGGCATGGAGCTGGGCCTGAAGTTCCAGCCCTTTGCCGGTAGCCAGGCCCGTCTGGCGGTCTGGCAGCAGGACGCGGAAAACGAAGTGTCCAACATGCCGGCCACCGGCACGACGGTCACGCTGGGCAAGACCCGTCGCCGCGGTGTGGATGCGCAGATCAGCGCGCAGCTGGGAGACGCCTGGACCCTGTGGGTCTCGCATGCCTACCAGGAGGCGAAGATCACCCGCGACGACCGCACGCCCGGCGTGTCGCTGCAGGGACGCGAAGTCGCGGCCACCCCACGCCACATCAGCAATCTCGGTCTGGACTACCAGACCAGCGATGCACTGCAGTTGGGCCTGCAGGCGCGTGCGCAGGGCGATTACTACCTGGAAGAGCGCAACGTCACGGGCAAGTTCGGCGGCTTCGCCGTGCTCGACCTCAGCGCCAAGTACCAGATCACCCCGGCCTGGAGCGTGGACCTGCAGCTGAAGAACGTCACCGGCCGTGAGTACGCCTACGCGTGGTACGACAGCTTCTTCTGGGACAGCGCCCGACCGATGTTCTCGCCCGCCCCGGGCCGCGCGGTCTTCGTCGGCCTCAACATGAAGCTGTAACCGCAACGCCGGTAGCGGTCGAGCTTGCTCGACCTGCGCAAGGGGTCAGATCCCTTTCCGACCGGAGAGGGCGCTGACCCCGTGCCCCTGTTTTGCACTACATTGGTGCAATGTCCGACCCCGCGCCCCCGCCGTCCCTCGATGCCCTCGGCACGCCGCTGGCCTGGGCCGGGCCCGATGGCCGCATCGCCGGCTGCAACCCGGCCTTCGCGCGCTGGCTGGGCGTCAGCGGCCGGCGCCTGCTCGGCCAGCCGTTGGCCGCGCTGGAAGTGCAGGGTGAGGCGCTGGCCCATTTCCTGGCACGCGATGAGCGCGACAGCCTGCGCCTGAACCGGCTGGCGTTGGCGCTGCCGGGCGAAGCCGCGCGTTTTGCCGAAGGCTGGATGAGCCGCCGCGACGATGGCGGCTGGCTGCTGGAGGCGCATCCGGTCGATGAGTTCCCCGGGCTCGACCCGACCCAGGCCCTGCCCAGCGCGCTCAGCGCAGCGCTGAAGGGCCTGGCGCACGAACTGCGCAATCCGCTGGCCGGGTTGAAGGGCGCCGCACAGCTGCTGGCCCGCCGCGCGGCGCAGCGCGATGCCAGCGAACGCGAACTGATCGACCTGATCGGCTCGGAGATCGAGCGGCTCAATGGCCTGCTCGAGCAGCTGCTGTCACCGGCACCTGCCGCGCCGCATGCGGCGCTGAACATCCACGCCGCGTTGGAGCGCGTGCTGCGCCTGGCCGAGAACGAGGCCGGCTGGGCGGTGCGCCTGCAGCGCGACTACGACCCCAGCATCCCCGAATTCGATGGCGACGCCGACCGCCTCACCCAGGCGGTATGGAACCTGGTGCGCAATGCCATCCAGGCCGGTGCCGGCAACATCACCCTGCGCACCCGCGTTGAACACGGTGTGCGCATCGCCGAGCAGCTGCACACCCTGGCGTTGCGGCTGGAAATCGCCGACGACGGCCGTGGCGTACCCGAAGAACTGGCCGAACACCTGTTCCTGCCCCTGGTCAGCGGTCGCGCCGAAGGCACCGGCCTGGGCCTGGCGCTGGCCCAGCAGGTCGCGCGCGAGCATCGCGGCACGCTGACCTACCGGTCGCGCCCGGGCCATACCGTATTCACCCTGCTGCTGCCGATCGGCAACGGCACCGCCACCGCCGAGGAGGCCCCGCGCGATGTCTGAGTCTTCCGCGTCCCCGCCGTGCATCTGGGTGGTCGACGATGACCGCGCCGTGCGCTTCGTGCTGTGCACCGCGCTGCGCGAGGCCGGCTATCAGGTGGTCGACTTCGACAGCGCCGCCCCCGCACTGCAGGCGCTGGCTGATAGCCCGCCGCCTGCGCTGCTGTTCACCGACGTGCGCATGCCCGGCGACGATGGCCTGGTGCTGCTGGACAAGCTGAAGGCCGCGCTGCCGCAGCTGCCGGTGGTGGTGATGTCGGCCTACACCGACGTCGCCAGTACCGCCGGTGCGTTCCGCGGCGGCGCGCACGAGTTCCTGTCCAAGCCGTTCGATCTGGACGACGCGGTGGCACTGGCCCAGCGCGTACTGCCTGCGGTGGCGCCGGCCATGGCCGCGCCGACTCCCGCCGCAGAAGCCGCCAGCGACCAGCCGCCGCAACTGGTGGGCGATACGCCACCGATGCGCGCGCTGTTCCGCGCCATCGGCCGCCTCGCGCAGGCGCCGCTGGCGGTGCTGATCATCGGCGAGACCGGCACCGGCAAGGAGCTGGTGGCCAATGCGCTGCATCGCGAATCACCGCGTGCGCAGCATCCGTTCGTCGCCCTGAACACCGCCGCGATTCCCGCCGAGCTGTTGGAAAGCGAGTTGTTCGGCCACGAGGCGGGTGCGTTCACCGGCGCGCAGCGGCGCCACATCGGCCGCTTCGAGCAGGCCAACGGCGGCACCCTGTTCCTCGATGAAATCGGCGACATGCCGTTACCGCTGCAGACGCGCCTGTTGCGTGTGCTCGCGCAGGGCGAATTCTTCCGCGTGGGTGGACGCGAACTGATCCGCGTCGATGTGCGTGTGGTCGCCGCTACTCATCAGGATCTGGAAGGCCTGGTCGCGCAGGGAAAATTCCGTGCCGATCTGCTGCACCGCCTGGACGTGGTGCGACTGCAGCTGCCGCCGCTGCGCGAGCGCCGCGAGGACATCGCGCAGCTGGCCACCACCTTCCTGGCCGCGGCCGCACGCAAGCTCGATACGCCGCCCAAGCGCTTGACCGCGGCTGCATTGCAGGCGCTGCGCGAGCACGACTGGCCGGGCAACGTCCGCGAACTGGAAAACGTGTGCTGGCGCATGGCTGCACTGGCCGCCGCCGACACCATTGGCGTGGCCGATGTCGATACCGCACTCAACCGCACCCGCAGCCGGCGCAGCAGTACGGCCGCCGGTGATCCGGGCCAATGGGAAGCGCTGCTGTCCGAATGGGCTCGCCGGCAGCTGGCCGAAGGCACCGAGGGCCTGCACGCACAGGTACGCGAACGGGTCGACCACGCCCTGCTGGAGGCCGCGCTGCAGATCACCCACGGCCGTCGCGCCGAAGCCGCCGCGCGGCTGGGCCTCGGCCGCAATACGCTTACCCGCAAGCTGGGCGCCGGTCGCCGTCGCGGTGGCCATTGAACGGTACCTGCACGCGATCCTCGCACCCGCTTGCCGAACTGTTGATCCTCCATGGACGATGCCGTCCGTAGTGTTACCTGCAAGGAGTCCTCGATGCGTTTGTCCTTCGCCGTTCTGCCGCTGTCTGCCGCCGTGCTCCTGTCTGCCTGTGGCAGCGCGCCGAAGAAGCCGCAGCCCACACCGCCTCCGGCAACGGTGGTCAGCACCGCCAAGCAGGCCGAAGCCAACCTCGCCCCTGCCTCGGCCAGCATCGTCAGTGGCCGCCTGGCGTTGATGGTGGAACCCGGCGGCGTGCACCTCACCGGTCTGGTGGGAGGCCTGCAGCCGATGCAGCAGGCCGGTTTCCACATCCATGAGCGCGGCGACTGCAGCGCGGTGGACGCCAGCAGCGCCGGCAACCACTTCAATCCCGCCGGTGTCGCGCACGGTCGTGCCGGCAGCGGCAAGCACCATCTGGGCGACATCGACAACCTGCAGGCCGATGCGCAGGGCCGTGCCAACATCGATGTGCATCTGAAGGGCGTTACCCTGGGTGGAGGCGCCGCCACGGATATCGCCGGACGTGCACTGGTGGTGCATGCCAGGGCCGACGACTATCGCAGCCAGCCCGCCGGCAATGCCGGCGTCCGCATCGCCTGCGGCGTGATCCGGGTAACCCGCTGATCACACCCCCGGCATTTCCCAAGGAGAGTTTCCATGCGTCTGATCCACACTTCGCTGTTCGCCGCCATCGCTGCACTGGGCCTGGCCGCCTGCAACCAGCAGCCGGCAGCGCCAGCCACCGAAACCCCAGCGGCCACCCCGGCTGAAGGCACTGCCGCCCCGGCTGAGCCGGCCGCGGCCCCGGCAGCCGCCACTGAAACCTCGGCCACCGCCGAGCTGGCACCGACCCAGGGCAATGAAACCAAGGGTTCGATCACCTTCAAGCTGGTTGACGGCAAGGTTCACGCGTCCGGCCAGATCACCGGCCTGAAGCCGGGCAGCGAGCACGGCTTCCATATCCACGAGAAGGGTGACTGCAGCGCGCCGGACGGCATGAGCGCCGGCGGCCACTTCAACCCGGGCAAGCAGGACCACGGCAACGTGGCCACCGATCCGCACCACGGCGGCGACATGCCCAACATCAAGGCCGACGACAAGGGCGTAGCCACCATCGATGGCCCGGTGTCGAGCAACGTCAACATCGGCAAGGGTGATGATTTCGACATCATCGGCCGCGGCCTGATCGTCCACGCCGATGCGGACGACTACAAGACCCAGCCGACCGGCAACGCCGGCGCGCGCCTGGCGTGCGCGGTGATCAACAAGGCCCCGTAAGAAACGGAAAACGCCGGCGCAAGCCGGCGTTTTTCAGTTGATCCGCCGGGCATGGCCCGGCGGCATTACCTGGACGTCAGCGCGCCAGCAGCTCGCGTGCGTCCTGGCCGGCTTCGCAATGCACGAACAGCACCGGTACACCGTGCGCTTCCAGCACCGCGGCCATCTGCCGCTGGCGCATCAGGAACTGCTCGTAGATGCCCTGCAGTCGCTCGCAGTCGCCTTTGCCGTGGTTGTAATGGGCGCACCAACCGGCCGGGTCGAACAGCGCCATGCGCGCTTCACCCTGCGTATAGCGCAGCAACGGCTCGGGCGCGTCACTCAGCCACTCATCCTGGCCCGGAGCCATGATCGCGGTTTCAATCAGCGGCCACAGCGCGGCCAGGCCCTGGTTGTCGTACTGCATCGACATCATCGCGGCCAGGTCGTTCACGGTGAAATAGCGCGCGTGCTCGACGCGTGCACCGAACGTGTTCTGTGCCATCAGCGCGGTATCGGCATGGGCCATGCCATTGGCCAGCAGCACCTCTTCCAGCGCATCGGCCACGGCCGCCGTGGTTGCCACCTCGCTGCCGGTCAGCAGGAACGGCACCACCCGCAGGCCACCGCCTACCAGGGTGGCGTCGGCCTGGAATGGCAGCGGCACATCACCGCTGGCATCGGCGCCGAAGGCCAGCACGCGCGGGCCCTGGCTGCGGCCGGGCGCGCGCATCTGCAGTTCTTCCAGGCGGCGATGGATCGGCCAGCCCGGGCGAAGCACTTCGGCCGGATCGAAATGGGCGGCGGCGAACACCAGGTCCAGCTCGGCCACCTGTGGCACCAGCTTGGACAGGTCGCGGCCGACGCGTTCGGCCAGTTCACCGGCCTGTTCAGCGCTGAGCACCGCCTGGCGGGGGATTTCGCCGCCGGCCAGTTCCAGGGCCAGCACGCCAAGGGCATTCATCGCAGGGTCGGGTTTGCTCATGGTTCCACGGTTGGCCCATCACAGGGCGGCAGCTACACTTGGCCCCATTATGCCTGCTCTGTCGTGCAGGCCATGTTGCAGACACCCTCATCCATGCCAGGTATCTCCATGCCCAACGCTCGTCCCGTCGCCATCCTCGGTGGCGTCCGCATTCCGTTCTGCCGCCAGAACACCGCGTATTCGGATGTCGGCAACCTCGGCATGTCGGTGCGCACGCTGGGGGCGCTGGTCGAGCGCTTCGGCCTGCACGGCCAGCAGCTGGGCGAAGTGGCGATGGGTGCAGTCATCAAGCACTCCAGCGACTGGAACCTGGGCCGCGAAGCCACGCTGTCTTCGGGCCTGTCGCCGTTGACCCCCGGCATCACCCTGCAGCGCGCCTGCGGCACCTCGCTGGACAGCATCATCACGGTTGCCAACAAGATTGCGCTGGGCCAGATCGAGTCCGGCATCGGCGGCGGTTCGGACACCACCTCCGACGTGCCAATCGTGTACGGCAAGAAGCTGCGTGCGCGCCTGCTGGCCGCCAACCGTGCCAAGAGCACCGGTGACAAGATCCGCGCACTGACCTCCGGCTTCAAGTTCGCCGAGCTCAAGCCGGAGTTCCCGGGCGTGGCCGAACCGCGCACCGGCAAAAGCATGGGCGACCACTGCGAGGACATGGCCAAGGAGTGGAACATCTCGCGCGACTCGCAGGACGAGTGGGCGGTGTCCTCGCACAAGAAGCTGGCTGCCGCCTATGAGCGTGGCTTCTTCAACGACCTGATCGCACCGTTCCGCGGCGTCGAGCGCGACAACATCCTGCGCGCCGACACCTCGCTGGAAAAGCTGGCGACGCTGAAGCCGGCCTTCGACAAGGTGTCCGGCCGCGGCACCCTGACTGCTGCCAATTCCACCCCGCTGACCGATGGCGCCGCTGCCGTACTGCTGGCCAGCGAAGAGTGGGCGCGGGCGCATGGCCACGAACCGCAGGCCTACCTGCGCGACGCACACGTGTCGGCCGTCGATTTCGTGCACGGCGAAGGCCTGTTGATGGCACCGACCGTGGCCGTGCCGGAGATGCTCAAGCGCAACGGCCTGACCCTGCAGGACTTCGACATCTACGAGATCCACGAAGCCTTCGCCGCGCAGGTGCTGTGCACCCTGCGCGCGTGGGAGAGCGAGGATTACTGCCGCAATCGCCTGGGCCTGGACGCGCCGATGGGGCGTATCGACCCGGACAAGATCAACCTGCTGGGTTCGTCGCTGGCCACCGGCCACCCGTTCGCCGCCACCGGTGCACGCGTGATCGCCACGGCGGCCAAGCAGCTGGCCGAGCGCGGCGGTGGCCGTGCGCTGGTGTCGATCTGCACCGCCGGCGGCATGGGCGTGGTGGCGATCGTCGAACGTTGATGCGACTGCCCTGGTAGATGCCAAGCTCGCTTGGCACTGCTCGATGAGCATCCACGCATGGCGTGGATCTACACACAAGAACGCCGCCCATTGGGCGGCGTTTTCGTTATACGGGTGTCACCGCGCGCCAACCAAGGTTGGCGTCTACCGAAGCCGGTTACGGCAACCGCGGGTTGCCGAACTCGTCGCGCTCTTCGTTGGCGTCATAGACCGGCGGCAACGGTGCAATCGACTGTTCTTCAACGGTCGCATGCAGCGGCGTGTCAGTGGCCGCTGCCGATGCCCGTACCAGCGCCACGCTGTCTTCGCCACGCTGCAGGCGCAGTGCGTTGGTCAGGCACTGCGCGGCCAGCACGTGTTCGCCACGCTGTGCGAAGGCTTCGCCCAGCGCCTCCCATGCAGGGGCGCCGGCACCAGCGGCGATGGCTTCATGCAGGAACGCGTCGGCGGCGTCCCACTGCTGCTGCGCCAGCGCGATGCGGCCCTGGGCCAGGCGCAGGGCTGCCGAATCGTCGTGCACGTTGCGCCAACGCTGCAGGTTGGCCTGGCGTGTAGCCAGACGCTCGGCCGGCAGACGGCCATACAGCGCCACCAGTTCGTCATCCCAGCGATGGTCCAGCGCCTGCTCAAGCGCCAGCAGTGCCGGTTCGTCCCAGTCCAGTGCAACCGCACGGGTGGCGTAGGCGGCAACCACGTCCGGGGTCGGTCGCAGCGCCTTCGGCGTGGCTTCCCATTGCGCAGCCAGGGCGTTGACGTCGCCCGCTTCCAGCAGTGCCTGCGCGGCCAGGCGTGCTTCCAGTTCGCTGCTGGCTTCGGCTGGCAGCACCTTGGTCTGGCGCAGTGCGCCCAGCTGGCCGTAAGCCTCGTGCGCGCGGCCAGCACGTGCCAGCGCTTCGGTACGCAGCCACAGACCGCGCGGCGGCAGCGGCTGGATCGCCGCCACGTCCAGTACGTTGATCGCATCCACCGGCAGATCGTTGGCCAGCAGCTGCTCGGCACGCAGCAGTGCCTGCAACGTCGCATCGCTTTCGCCCAGACGCTGCAGCAGCGCCTCGGCAGCGGGTGCATCGGCGCGCACCTGCGCGCTGCGCACGGCATTGGCCAGTGCAACCCCACTCACTTCCGGATCCTTGGCGGCGCCGTCCAGCAGCTTCTCAGCGCGCTGCCACTGGCCATGCTCGTACGCCAGCAGACCATCGATCAGGCGCACCCGGCCCTGCTTGCGGCGGTAGCGGCCCCAGGCACGGAACGGTGCGACGATCAGGCTCCACAGCAGCCACAGCACCAGCACGCCGATCACCGACAGCAGCGCCACCTTCGGCAGGTTGCTGTGGTAGTCGTAGCCGGCATAGCGCAGGGTTACTTCGCCGTAGCGGTTCAGGTCATCGGTGCCGAGCCATTGCGCGGCAACTACGCCAATGGCCACTGCCAGCAACAGCACGACCAGTGATTGCAGGGGTTTCATACGGGCTTACCTCCGGTCGGTCTGGGTACGCAGTTGTTGCAGGGTGCTGCCAAGCACGGTGTCATCGGCCTGCAATGGCAGCGTGCGCAGGGCATGGAGTTCAGCACGTTGCGCGCGCAGGTCCGGTGAATCCGGCCAGCGTCGCTGCGCCCAGAGATCGATTCTGTTCAGCGCGGCGTCGCGGCCGCTGCCATCGCCGCGCTCGATCGCGGCGCGGGCCAGGGTCAGTTCCAGCTGCAGCGCCGTGTCGATGGTGGTGCGCTCGGCCGTGGTCAGCGGGCCGTTCAGACGGCTCGGAGTGATGTCCACGAAGGGCGCCAGCGCGGCCTGCCACCACGGTTTTGCGGTGTTGTCGGCGGGCGTCTGCGCGATCTGCGAAGGCAGGCCCTGCAGGGCCTTGCCCAGCACGTCCAGGCGTTGCAGCGACTGCACGCGAGGGCCCGCGCCCAACGCATCCAGCGCGTTGCGTTCCTGCACCAGTGCCTGACGCAGGTTCAGGCCGTCGCTGTCGGGAAGATCGGCCAGTGCAGTGGCGGCCAGCGCATACAGCCGGCGCGAGCCTTCCACGTCATCGGCGAACGCCAGACGCTGCGCGGCTTGGGTCAGCAGCAGTTCGGCCTCATCGCGCTGCACCGCCTGGCGGCCCTGGTTGGCGCTGTCGGCCAGCTTGGCCAGGTTTTCTTCCAGCAAGGCACTGCGTTGCGACAGGCCCAGCATTTCGTCGCGCAGCACCCGATTGGTGGTGGCCGCATCCTGCAGGCGCTGGCTGGCAGCGCGCTGGTCGCGGCGCAAGGCCTCAACCGTGGCCTCCAGTCCCTTCAGCTGCACGGCGGTGGTCTGTGCCTGTGCCAGCTGGTCGCTCTGCTGCTTCTGCCAATAGTGGTAACCGGCATAGCCGCCCGCGCCAAGCACCGCCAGCACGGCAAGCGGCAGCAGCCAGCGCACGGGGCGATGGGGCGATGGAGCGGGCGGCAGAGTGTCGTTCATCGGGCTTCCTTGTCGGCGGCAACGCCGGAACAGATCCGGCAGGCAGCGTTGTGCACAGCATCACTGTTGCCAACGACACCGGCAAGCCACTGCCGGGTGCCTGTTCAGGTCGCTGCCGGGCCGGTGAGCGCCGTGTGTGCAGCGGCGATCAACTGAAGATGGGTGGGGCCTTCGCTGCGCACCACCCGGGTCAGCCCCAGTGCCTGCGCCTGCGCGCCCAGCCGCTCGCTGGCCACCAGTGCGATCGCGTTCGCCTGCAGCCGCTGCTGCCAGTGTGCAGGCAACTGCTGCCAGAAACGCTGCAAGGCCTCGCCACTGCTGACTGCCAGCAGCCAGGGCGTTGGAGATTGGGCCAAACGCGCCAGCATGCGCCGCGACAAGCGCAGCGGCAGCCGTCGGTAAACATCGGCGCGGATGATCCGTGCGCCTGCGGCCTGCAGTTCGGCGGCAATCAGCCCACGCCCGCCCGGTGCGGTCACCAGCCCGATCTGCATGCCGCGTACATCGCCCAGCACCGGCATCGCCAGCAGGCCCTCGCTGTCCATCCGCTGGGGCGCATGGACGTCGGCGACGCCGTGCGCCAGCAGCGCGCGCGCGGTGCCTTCGCCCACGGTCAGCCACGGGCTGCGTTGCGCTGCTGCCAGCGGTATCAGGCTGGCAGCAGCCGCGACGGCCGCCGGGCTGGTGAACACCACCCGATCGCCGGTCAGCGCCCGTTGTAATTGCTGCAATGCGGCAATGTCCTGCAGACGTTGCAGCCGCCAGGGCGAAAGCGCGACGGTACGGCCTCCCAGCCCTGCTGCGGCATGCCGCAGCGCCGCCTGCTGACCCTGCGGGCGCAGTGAGATCAGGGTCCAGCCAGTGGGTATCGTATGGTTGGCCATTCCCGTCATTATGCGGGCCCTTTGTTGTCGTGGTTGCTGCTGATGGCTGTTGATGCCCTGACCTCTTCGCTGGCTGCCCTGCAGGACGTGCTGGACTGCATGCCGGCGGTCCGCGCGATGCAGATCCGCCTGGATGGCTATGCCGACGGCGTGCTGCGCATCACCGCGCCGCTGGTGGCCAACGTCAACGACAAGGGCAACGCGTTCGGCGGCAGCCTGGCCTCGGTGCTGACCCTGTCCGGCTGGGCGCTGGTCAGCCTGCGCCTGCGCCTGGCCGGCCACGACGCCGAGGTCTACGTGGCCGACAGCAACCTGCGCTACCTGGCGCCGGTCTATGAAGACCTGCACGCCCACGCCGAAGCCACCGGAAGCGGCGCCTGGGATACCTTCCTGGCCACCTTCCGCCAGCGCGGCAAGGCCCGCATCAGCATTGTCGCGACCCAGCCCGGCGCCGATGGCAAGGCCGCGGCCGAATTCAGCGGTCGTTTCGTTGCCTTCGCCAAAGGGTAGGATGGCAGGCTGACGCCCTGCGGAACCCACCGATGCGCCGCCTCATCCAGATCCTCCTGTGTTCCCTGCTGCTGCTCAGCGCCGCCGCCGGTGCTGCCGCCGACGACCTCAGCCGCAAGCAGCGCAAGCTGCTGGAAGAGACCCAGATCGCCTACGGCGCCACCATCCGCTGGGGCAGCATGGACGACGCCATCGCCTATCTGGACCCGCAGCTGCGCAAGTCCAAGCCGCCGACCGAATTCGAGCTCAACCGCTATGCGCAGCTGCGCGTATCGTCCTACCGCGAGCGCAGCAGCGCATCGCTGGACGGGGGCCAGGTCGAGCGCCGGGTCGAAATCGGGGTGATCAACCAGAACACCCAGGCCGAGCGCACCGTGGTGGTCACCGAGCGCTGGCGCTGGGATCCGGAAGCCAAGCGCTGGTGGCAAAGCGCGGGCCTGCCGGACCTCTGGCAGGGGCAGTGACGGGGCGCGTCCGGCTTGTGCGACAATCGGCGCCCGCTTAATCGACCCGTGACCTGAGTGAATTACGAAGAGTTGCTGGCCTTCGCAGGCCGAAACCCGATGCTGTCCGCGGCCCTGGTCGGCCTGACCGTGGCCCTCATCGTCACCGAAATCCGCCGCCTGTTCCGGGGCTTCAAGGGCATCAAGCCCGCCGAACTGACCCAGCTGATCAACGCGGGCGGCACGGTGGTGGTTGATCTGTCGCCCAGCGCCGATTTCGAAAAGGGCCACATTGCCGGCAGCCGCAGTGCCCAGGCCAGCGCGTTCGGCCCCGAGCACAAGCTGGTGGCCAACGCCAAGCAGGCCCCGGTGGTACTGGTGTGCCGCAGCGGCAACGCGTCCGAGACCGCCGCCAAGGCGTTGAAGAAGGCCGGCTTCGAGAAGGTCTTCGTGCTCGACGGCGGCATCCCCGCGTGGCAGCAGGCAGAACTGCCGCTGGTCAAGGGCCGCAACTGATCGCAGGCGGTGGCGGAAGTGGCCTTGTTTGCGCCCTCCGCCGCCCCCATCGCAGTAATTCGACCATCGTTTTCATTGCATTCACTGGAGTTACTGGAAATGTCCGAAGAGACCACCAACGGCGCTGTCGCGCCGGTCGATGCCGCCACCGGCCCCGCGTTCACCGTCGAGAAGATCTACGTCAAGGACGTTTCCTTCGAGTCGCCGAATGCCCCGTCGATCTTCAACGACCAGGTGCAGCCGGAACTTCAGCTCAACCTGAACCAGCAGGTCCAGCGTCTGGGCGAGAATGCCTTTGAAGTCGTGCTGGCCGTGACCCTGACCTGCCAGGCCGGCGAGCGCACCGCGTACGTGGCCGAAGTGAAGCAGGCCGGCGTGTTCGGCCTGGTCGGCCTGGACCCGCAGTCGATCGACGTGCTGCTCGGCACCCAGTGCCCGAACATCCTGTTCCCGTACGTGCGCCAGCTGGTCAGCGACCTGATCCAGGCCGGCGGCTTCCCGCCGTTCTTCCTGCAGCCGATCAACTTCGAAGGCCTGTACGCAGAAACCCTGCGCCAGCGCCAGGAGCAGGGCGACGCACCGTCGCTGGCTGACTCCGAGCCGGCCGGCAACGCCTGATCCCGGCCGCGACGTCACGGATGAGCACTACCGCTGACAAGATTGCCGTACTCGGCGCCGGTTCCTGGGGAACCGCGCTGGCTACGCTGCTCGCCCGGCACGGTCGCCAGACCGTGCTGTGGGGGCGCGATGCCGCCGTGGTTGAAGCCATCGACCAGCGCCACGAGAATCCGCGCTACCTGCCGGGCATTCCGTTGCCGGAATCGCTGCGCGCCACCACCGACCTCGCGTCGGCGGTGGAGGGTGCCGCCTGGATCCTGGTGGTGACCCCATCGCATGCATTCGGTGAAACCGTGCGCGCGCTGGCGCCGCTGCGTCCGGCTGGTGCCGGCGTGGCCTGGGCGACCAAGGGCTTCGAGCCCGGCTCTGGCCGCTTCCTGCATGAAGTGGCGCGCGAAGTGCTGGGTGAGGACGTGCCGCTGGCCGTTGTCACCGGGCCGTCGTTCGCCAAGGAAGTAACCCTGGGCCTGCCGACCGCAATCACCGTGCACGGCGACGTGCCCGAGTTCGCGCAGACGGTGGCTGAGGCGATGCATGGTCCGGCGTTCCGTGCCTACACCGGCGACGACATGGTCGGTGCCGAGCTGGGCGGTGCGATGAAGAACGTGCTGGCCGTGGCCACCGGCGTGGCCGATGGCATGCAGCTGGGCCTGAACGCCCGTGCCGGCCTGATCACCCGTGGCCTCAACGAGATGCTGCGCCTGGCCGCAGCGATCGGCGCCAAGCCGGAAACGCTGATGGGCCTGGCGGGCCTGGGCGATCTGGTGCTGACCTGCACCGGCGACCTGTCGCGCAACCGTCGCCTGGGCCTGGCCCTGGGCCGCGGGCAGACGTTGCAGGACGCCATCCGCGAGATCGGCCAGGTGGTCGAGTCGGTACAGACCGCCGACGAAGTGATGCGACAGGCGCGCCGTCATGGCATCGACCTGCCCATCTCCGACCGCGTGCGCGCCGTGCTGCATGGCGAGCAGACCCCGGAAGAAGGATTGCGTGCGCTGTTGGCACGCGAACAGAAACCGGAGTATCCGGACACGCTGTTCAAGTGAATCGAAAAACCCCGGCCCAGCGCCGGGGTTTTTTTTGTGCGTGCGCGAAACCCATCCACGCATGGCGTGGATCTACTGTGGAACCCGTAACGCCAATCACCGCGACCGCGGCGGCGCGTTGGTGTTGTCCATGTCCGAAAAGATCATCCACGGCCCACCCGCCACCCGCTTCAACGTCAGCGTGAACTTCCCGGTATCGCCCACGTTGTTGCCGTAGGTGTAGGCACCGATGATGTAACCGGTGGTTTCCTCGGCGGCATAGGCCAGCGCGCGCAGCCGCAACGGGCTGCTTCCCTGGCCGGCATACGCTGCCTCGATTGCCGCGCGCCCGCGCACAGGCGGCTGGTTGCTCTGCAGGATGAAACCGTCCTCAGCGAACAGCCCCGCCAATGCCTTCGCATCACCCGTACGCCACGCCTGTTCGTAATCGCGCAGCACCCGATCCAGCGCAGCGGGCAGGGCGACATCGGCAACACGTGCGGCGGGCGAGGGTGCAGCCGATTCCTGCGCAACAACAGGCCCGGCCAGCAACAGGCCACTGAGAACAATCACGGCAAGTCTTGAACGGCACATGCGTCTGCATCCTGGCGGTGATGGAAGGCGTGACTGCCAGAGTATCCGTCTTGGCTGGCGGGTAGAATCACGCGGGCGCCAGCTGGGCGAATGCACACAGGACAGGGAATGACGTCTCGAATGATTGGAATGGCGGCGATGGTCGCGTTGCTGGCCGCCTGCACGCAGACACCGGCACCCGAACCGGACGCAGGCACCGCTGCCGCGCCCGCCGCTACCGTCGCACCGGCGACCGAAGCCTCAGCCGCCACCGCCACGGTGGTCGAGAGCGAGCCGTCCATCGAAGACGGCGTGGACCCTTCGGTGTGGGACAACGAAGGTGAGCCGGAAGGAGAGACCCCCGGCGCGGAGCTCACCTGCAAGGACAATCCGCTGGCCACCTATTTCTTCACCCTGGTCGGCGGCAACAGCGTGGACGACTGCGGCCGCAAGGACCCGAAGGTGCTGGCCGCGTTCAATGCCCTGATGAAGAACACTGCGGCGGCCGAATCGCCCGACAAGAGCATCCCCTCCCTGCGCGAACGCCTGCTGAGCGGTCCCAGCGGGCCTGGCGAACTGATGGTGCTGCAGGGCGAGCCGTGGTGGCTTTACACGGCCTGCCAGGCGCACCAGTGCCCGACCACCGCGCTGGCGATGCTGTACTCGCCGACGCAATCGAAGATGGTCGGTCGCCTTACCGCCCGCTGCAAAGTGTGGTGGCTGGGCGAGCCGAACGCGGAGCAGCGCGCCCTGATCGATCGCGAGCGACCGGTGGACGAGGCGATGCTGAAAGAAGACGGCGATTCCTGCGAGTGATGGGCGGTAACGCCGGAAGAGGTTCCGGCGTTATTCCTCCGGCCGCATCCGCGCGCTGACCTGCGCGGTCAGCGCCAGGCACGCCATCATCAACCCCTCCATCACCCGATCGCCCACGTATTCGTCATCCGGACCGTTCTGGCGGACCCGCTCGGCCGCCAGCAGCATCTCCAGCGCGATGCGCAGGCCTGCCAGTGCGCAGTCCGCGTCGGCCAGTGCCATGCGACGGCCAGGCATCTGGTGGCGCTCCGGCCAGGGTTGGCCATCGGCAGCTGTGCCTTTTCCAATCCGCGTCAGGGTGGCGATGAAAGCCGTGGGGTCGAGCGCAGGCGTTTGTTCCGGTGCCCTATCGTCCGCAGCGCGATAGGGGTGGGGGCGAGGGAATTCCGGTGTAGTCATGGCTGGGGCTCCGTGCAGGACAGACGGTAGCCGCCACACAAAGGTGGCGGGCGGAGACGTGGCTCGAAAACCGGGCTTCTGTTGAACCGGCAGGCACAAGGCCTCCACGCTCCGCCCGCCATAGCGGGCAGACGGATTGCCAGCCGGCGCCACACGGGGTGACGCCGGCCGGCAAGCGTAATCAAACAGAAGCACGGGTTTTCGAGGCCCGGCCATCTTCTCTTGATGGCCCGTCATCTGTACCGCTGCCACCGCGCAACGCCAATCAGAAGAGTTGCATTCAACGCTTGATGCAAGACGCTTTCGGCATTCTTGCATGCTGTTAAGCCGCCCCAGACGCCGATGGCGCAAGGGCCCTGAGTGATAGGGGAATATGCGACATGGGTCGTGGTTGCCGGCGTAGTGTGCTGTTACCTCAGCGAGGCAATGACGACAGAACTCCGCGATTGGGCGATACCATCTGGTTCTAATCGAGCTCTATGAGAAAGCGCGTGGCCATGGCAGATGGCACGACAGACGCCCCGACCCGCTTCAGTTCAACCAGTCCATAGCCTTCCATCATCCGAAGGGTGCGAGAAAGGCTCGGAACCTTGCGCCCGCATTGCTCAGACAGCTGGGTGAGGGACCTGGGTTGAAGTTCGCGTAGCAGGCGCAATAACCGGCGGTTCTCATCGCTCAATACTGCGGCCAGGGAAGACAGGGTCGAGAAGGCTATCGCCCCATCCGCAACCTGCGGTGGTGCCGATCTGTCCCTTCGCTCTCCGCCGATGACACAACGACGGAAGGTACTTTGGACTGGCGAACGGCGCGTGTCGGAATCTGTCATCGGTGCGAGATTGCTTTAGGACCGATCGATCATGTCTGGCTGAGGACAAGTTGGATTGAACAAACGGCGCATCTATGGCGCATCTGGTGGTCCGTGTCCTTCCGGCCAAGAGCGGATCCCCACCGCACGCTGATGCAGGCGTGCCGCCGACGGTGCTTGCTTCAGGTTGCGTTGTCGCCGTCCGGGTAGATCGCGACGTAACGCGGGGCCGCGTGCTCCCAGTGCGCCTCATGATGAATGAGGTACGCGCACACGGCTTGCAGGTCCACCGTGGCGGGAATGTTCACGGATATGTAGCGGTCGTTGGCGCCCTCATAGCTGCAACCCAGTGCTATCAGACCTTGGATTACGGCGTCAGACGAGTTACCTGGAGAGATGGGCAGGTCAAATATGATGCGAATAGTACGATTACCTGATGGCCGAACCACAGATTCAAAGGTTGGCATCCCCTCCGCATCGTTGAAGGGCGCAAAGACGATGTCCTCCCAGGAAACGTCGTAAGCGAAGAAGGGGGAGTTGTCCAGTTGATAGCGATCTTCGCCGATCGGGATAGCCCAGAGCGTCTCGACGATGACGCCGCCATCGCCGTCAGGCACTCGGAACAGGACCTTCGCTGTCGGGTTGCTGTTCAAATGAGTCTTCCCTGGATCACGTGCCTTGTGGCATGCATCATCGCAAAGCACCTGTACGAGCTCAATGTTTGCTTCCGGCCAGAAGCGTGCGTTCGTTAATTCAGAATCACGCCGAACCATGAAACGGCTTGGGCCGGAATGAAATATTGGGCCGGACCCCAGTCGAACAGGAGTGATCTGTTACTCGACTGGACCAAAGTGGAGAAGCACCCACGGCCTGAAGAGTGAGAACCCGGACTCGAGTTCCGAGAAGATTGCATTGAGCTGAGGCCGGATGGCGGAGAAGTGCCTGACCGGATCCGCGCGATTGCCAAGGGCGTGGCACTGGCGCGAATTGTTCTGTCCCCGCCGACGGCACGGGCAAAAGGACCATCGGCCGCGGCTCCAGCCGGACCGGCTAGAGCAAGTGCGAGTAGGAGCGTCGAGATCTGCCTCATGGGACCTGCCTGGTATCCGGACCCGTGGGGCCGGTTTTACGACTAATCCACAAAGCACCGTATGGCGGGTTTCACCCTTTGAACAGCGCGATTTTAGGGCGGCCCGGTTCGGGGTCAACAATCCAGCGTATAGCCGGATCCAGCGGCACGACCAGAGAGCCCGCCAAGCCCCAGTGCGGCGGCATGACTCGCCGGCCATGCTACGGTGTCGGCTCGACAGCACGCTGGCCGGTGCATCTTGACGCGCGCCCTTGAGTTTCTCTTCGTCTGTATCCTGGCGTGCTTCAGCGAGGACGCGCTGTCGTCGAATGACGCGCCGTTAGCTGAGACGCAGAAAGCCAGCAACCTGAGCGACACAAGCAGCGGGCAGGGGCCGTTCACGCACCCCATCAATCGGCAGGCGGATGCGCCGCTGGTTGCGATGGAAAACGACGGCAAGCGCTTGCAATACGGTCTTTACCGCGAACGCGGTGCCACCAGCGCACGCAACATCGTTCCGGATTTTTCCCGCGCAGGTTATCGGGGAGGTGGCGTCAACCTGCCCGACCGAACGAGCATTCCTGTGATCGAAGTTCTCGAGCCAAACACCAATGGTGACGATTACCCGCGCATCCAGGCTGCGATCGACGCGGTCGCCGCACGGTCCAGCGACCACCGCGGCCTGCGCGGTGCAGTCCTGCTGCGGCGCGGTCGCTACACGCTGAGCCAGACGCTGGTCATTCGATCCAGCGGCGTGGTGCTACGTGGTGAAGGTCGCGGTGCCGACGGCACAGTGATTCGCTCTGGGGTCCGCGAGCAGCAGGGCAGAATCATTGATCTGGGTGAGAAGGAATCGGCGGCGCCACGCGCAGCCCACGACGCGCGTCGAACCGCAATCACCATGGACTACGTACCTGTGGGAGCAATGCGGATCACGGTGAAGTCTGCAGCGGGCTATCGCGTTGGCGACACTGTGGCCATCGTCAGGGAGCCCAATGCCAGATGGCTCGGCCCCGAAGGTATCGATACTGCGCGCTACCGCTGGACCCCCAGCGACTATGCGGTGTACAGCGAACGGGTCGTTACCGCGGTGAAGCATGAGACGCTCACTCTCGATGCCCCGATCATGGATGCCATCGAGACGCGCTTCGGTGGCGGCAGCATCTACCGCACGAACCCCAGCCGCATCTCCGAGGTTGGCGTCGAAGATCTGCGCGTTGAGGGCAATTCTGAAACCAGTACGGTCAACGGCACCGCCGATACCGGCCCGTTCACTGCCATGCGTCTCGGCGCGATTCGCGATTCGTGGGTACGCAATGTCACCGTGCGTTATGTGTCACATGGGTTCGTTACCCGAAGCGGCGCCTACTTCAATACCCTCCAGGATATTGCCTATCTCGACCCGCGCTACGGCGAAACCCAAGGCGCGCGCCGCTATGTCTTCCTGTATGAGGGAAACTCCGCCTTCAACCTCATCCAGCGCTGCTACAACCAAGGTGGTAGACATACTTTCGTCATCGGCGCGCGGGTACCTGGTCCCAACGTATTCCTCGATTGTCTCGCTGTAGGCGACAGCAACGACAGTGGTCCGCATCACCGCTGGTCCACCGGCATTCTGTATGACAACACCAAGGGCTACATGCTGCGCGCACAGAACCGGCGATACAGCGGAACGGGGCACGGTTGGGCGGGCGCACAGCAGATGTTCTGGAACACCGAGCACGACATCTACGTCGTCCAGGCACCGCCGTTTGCGATGAACTGGAGCGTGGGACAGGTCGGCACCATCGCCGCCGGCAAGTTCCCGCCAGAGGAGCCGGCCGGCATCGTGCAATCGATGGGGCAGGTCGTTGCGCCACGCAGCCTGTATCTGCAGCAGTTGCGTGATCGCCTGGGCGAACAGGCGGTGGTCAATGTCACCACCCCCGAGCAACGTAAGGGGCGGATCTGGGACAGCCTGTCATCCCGGGGTGGAGAATAGGAAACCACCATCACTGCGCCGCAGAGCAGAGCCAATAGGCCGCCGTGCCCATCATTTGCGGGCGTGTCGCGCGTCCTTTTCATCGTCGCCCTTCGCAGCTGCGCGACTCTGCGCGAACGCTGGGAACGTTTCTTCGATCGAGTCCTTGTCCGGCAGCACGTAGAACACGCCGCCCTTCTCGAACGTGGAATGCACGATCTGCTCATAGAACGCAGGCGAGACGTTGATGCAGCCGTGGGTGACACGGTTGTCGTCCGGCGTAACGGATGCCAGTCGCTCGCTGCGCTTCTCTTTCGGGGTGCCCGGGGGAAGCGGGTGCATCGACACGGCGGAATCGTAGTCCACCCACAGCACGCGTCCGGCGTCCTCGGACGGGCCATAGCCGCCAATGAAACGGCCAGCCGGGGTGGTGCGGTCGTGGCCGGGAATCGCGCTCAGTGCGAGCTTGGCGACGCCGGGCGCCGAGTGATCGCCGATGGCCGAACCAAACAATGCCGGTGCCGCGCCGCGCAGCTTGCCGTCACCGCCGAAGACCAGTACCTGCGCGGCCGCCTTGTCCATGATCGCGAACGGATAGCCCTGGTTGTCCTTGCTGGCGACGACCCAGCCGGCCAGTGCAATCACGGTCTCGGACACTTCTTGGCCCTGCGGAAGTTCATCGGCGGCGTTGGCCGTTTCGGCAGCAGGTGCTTCTTTTGCTTCCTTGCCATTCTTGGCACTGGCCACGCTGGTGCCTGCCAATGCCAGCGCGATGGTCAGCGCGGCCGACACGGCCCGGCGTACAGGGAATGAGTACGTACGAATGGGACGGCTCCTTCGGATGAAGACCGAGAGGCTGAAAGACACCAGTGGCCGGTGAAGGCCACTGGTGTCTGGTTCAAGCGTTCATCAAATGGTGAGTGAGAGAGCGGTTACCCGCGCGGCTTGCGGCCCGGGACCCTTTCGAGCTGCTGTACGCGGCCTTCAATCTGA
>NZ_QAIJ01000238.1:0-1106 GCF_003060985.1 Stenotrophomonas sp. HMWF023 | reverse complement strand
CCCCGATATCCAGCAAACACAACCACCGCGGAGGGGGCGGCGCCCGATGGCCGACGACGGCCGACACTCTCCACACGCCCGTTAACACCGACCATGGCATGCTCGGCGCTCAGTCCACCCGGAGCCTTGGCCATGCGCCTGTTGACCCGCCTCATTCCCCTGTTGCTGCTGGCCTCCCTGCTGTCCGGCTGCGGCTACAACGCCATCCAGCAGAAGGACGAAGCGGTCAAGGCCAGCTGGTCCGAAGTGCTCAACCAGTACAAGCGCCGTGCTGACCTGGTGCCGAACCTGGTGCAGACCGTGAAGGGTTTCGCCAGCCAGGAAGAGCGCGTGCTGACCGAAGTCACCAACGCCCGCTCGCGCGTTGGCCAGATCAACGTCAACGCCGACGATGAAGCCTCGCTCAAGCAGTTCCAGCAGGCCCAGGGCGAACTCGGCAGCGCGCTGTCGCGCCTGCTGGTGGTCACCGAGAACTACCCAGTGCTCAAGTCCGACCAGAACTTCCGCGATCTGCAGGCGCAGCTGGAAGGTACCGAGAACCGCATCACCGTCGCCCGTGGCCGCTACATCCAGCAGGTGCAGGACTACAACACCTACATCCGCTCGTTCCCGCAGCTGATCACCGCGAAGATCTTCGGCTACCAGCCCAAGCCGAACTTCACCGTGGAAAACGAAGCGCAGATCTCCAACGCGCCGGCGGTTGATTTCGGCAACGCGCCGCAGCAGCAGCCCGCCCCGGCTCCGGGCCACTGACCGATGCGCCTGGCCACTACGCTGCTGGCGCTGCTGTTGTGGCTGCCGTCGGCCGTGCAGGCGCAGACGCTGGCGCCGATCCCGGCGCTGGATTCGCCGGTGGTCGATACCACCGGCACCCTGGATGCCGCGCAGAAGCAGGCGCTGGTGCAGCAGGCGCTGGACCTGCAGCAGCGCAAGGGCAGCCAGATGCAGGTGCTGGTGGTGCCGACTACGCAGCCGGAGGACATCGCCCAGTACACCACCCGCGTGTTCGACCAGTGGCAGATCGGGCGCAAGGGCGTGGATGACGGCGTGCTGCTGGTGGTGGCCAAGGAGGATCGGCGGGTGCGCATCGAACCGGGCTATGGCCT
>NZ_QAIJ01000237.1:0-9834 GCF_003060985.1 Stenotrophomonas sp. HMWF023 | reverse complement strand
TTCGGCCATGAACGCGAGCATCGCATCGTCGGACTCGCTGCGTGCTTCCTGCGCTTCCGGCGCATCGCGGTACAGCGGCGCGGCATCGTTCAACGCGCCACGGGTCTGCGCTTCCTCGCATTCCGACACGATGAAGGCATGCACCAACGTGCGCAGGCGCTGCAGGTGCGGTTGCCGTGTGTCCTGCAGGATGTCGCGCAGCATCGCGCCGGTCTGCTGCCACTCGTCGCGCTGCAGGCGGAACAGGATCGCCGCCTTGTTGGGGAAGTACTGGTACAGCGAGCCGACGCTGACACCGGCGCGTTCGGCCACCCGCGCGGTGGTGAACCGAGGGGCACCTTCGTGCTTCAAAACCTGAGCAGCGGCTTCGAGGATGGCCGCGACCAGGTCATTCGATCGTGACTGACGAGGCTGTTTTCTCGAGGAAATCTGCGGCGGACGACGTTCGGACATGGGGCTTTTCCAATGCGAATAGGCGGAACGGGGGATCGTCCGTATTCTTGATTGCGACGAATCATTCGCATTCTAACCCCGCCACCGAAAGGAATACCCATCCATGTCGACCCTGATTTCCGCCCCGGTCGCGCCCCTGCTGGCGCGCCTGTTCACCGAAGCCGACAGTGCGCTCAGCCCGGCTTTGACCGCCGTTTCCGCCGAAGAGCGGCAGCGCCTGCTCGGCAGCCGCACCGAATACCGGCGCCTGTACGGCGAGCTGCTGAAGGACCTGTGGCTGCCGGTGTCGCCGGAAACCGGCCGCCTGCTGTACCTGCTGGCGCGCAGCAGTGGCGCGCGTACCGTCGTCGAGTTCGGTACCTCGTTCGGCATCTCCAGCATCCATCTGGCTGCCGCGTTGCGTGACAACGGCGGCGGCCGCCTGATCACCACCGAATTCGAGCCGGAGAAGGCGCGCCGTGCCGCCGGCCACCTGCGTGAAGCGGGTCTGGACGACCTGGTGGAGATCCGCGTGGGAGACGCATTGGAGACGCTGGCGGTGGACCTGCCCGATACCATCGACCTGGTGCTGCTCGATGGCGCCAAGGTGCTGTACGACGATGTGCTGGACCTGCTGCAGGAGCGGCTGCGCCCGGGCGCGCTGGTGGTGGCCGACAATGCTGACGACAGCCCGCGCTACCAGCAGCGCATGCGATCGGGCAACGCAGGCTATCTGTCGGTGCCGTTCGCCGAGGATGTGGAAGTGTCGATGCGCCTTGCCTGAAAGGTGTTCACGCCAGCTGCCGGAACTGTTCCGGCGGCAGGGCGTGTGCATACAGATAGCCTTGGCCGACATCCACTCCCAGCGCACGCAGCAGTTGTTCCTGTGCCGTGGTTTCGGTGCCTTCGGCGACCACGATGGCGCCGCAGCGGTGCGCCACCTCCACGATGAAGCGGACGATGGACTGCGACTTGGCATCGGCCAACGTGGCGATCAGCGCCCGTTCGATCTTGACCTCGGCCACCGACAGCTGCGACAGCAGGATCAGCGTCGAGTAGCCGGCGCCGAAGTCATCCAGTGACAGGCTCATGCCGGCTGCCAATAGAACCACGACGTTGGCGTCGACGACGTCGCGCTCGACGATCTCGGTCCACTCGACGATCTCCAGCCGCAACATCGCGCCGGGTATGCGTTGCTGCTCCAGCAAGGTGCACAGGCGCGCGCCGAAGCCGGGTTGGCGCAGCGATTCGGCGGACACGTTTACCGCGATCGTCAGCGTGTGCCCGTCATCCCTGCAGTGGCCAAGGAAGGCGGTGGCCGCCTGCAGCGTGGCCCATTCCAGTTCGGCCAGACGGCCGCGGCGGCGCAGCAGCGAAACCACCCGCATCGGCGCAATCAGGTGGCCGTCGCCATCGCGCATCCGCAACAGCGCTTCGGCGCCGACCAGGTGGCGGTCATGCAGGCGGAACTTGGGCTGGTAGTACAACGGTGCATCGGCGTGCCGCAGCCAGTGGTCCAGCGCGATCTCGATCAACGCATCCACCTCGCTGTCGCGCTGGATGGGATCGTCGAAGAACACCACGCCGGATTCGATCGTGTTCAAGGCCAAGGTGACGGCGCGGAACGGGATGGAGTTGTCGTCGTGCATGGGCGGGGTCAGCTCGACCACCGCACAGCGGAACACCGGGCGGAAGCCGGGCCAGTCATCGCCGATCACCGTGGACAACCGGTCGGCCAACGCAGGCAGTTCGGCATCCGCGCGGAGATCGGCAAGGCTTGCGTCGAACAGCAGGATCGCCAGCGCGTTGTCTCCGAACTGATAGACCTCCATCGTGCCGGTCGGCCTTGCATGCAGCAGGGTGCGGCGCACGGCTTCGGCGGTGTGCGGGTTCCATAGGCCGCTGTCATTCAGGGGGCCATAGCGCAGCAGCAGATCCTGCAGGTTGCCCATCTCGGTCACGATCAGGCACGCATTGCCACGGTCTTCGCTGTTGCGCCAGTGGCGTTGCAGACGCTCGTCCAGGGCGCGCAGGTTGGGTAGGCCGCTGACCGGATCGATGCGCATCCAGGCATGTTCACGTTGACGCTGGGCATCGATCTGCGCGTCGTTGTAGACCAGTGCGAATACCGCCGCCAGCACCAGCAGCGACACCGGCAGGGCGAGTGCCCGCTGGGTGGCCAGCTCCAGCAAGGGCAGCTGCGCGCTGCCGATGATCGCCACGCCCAGCGCCAGGCCAAGCAGGGTCACCGCAATGCGCACCCCCCAGGCCTGCAGGACCAACCGCAGCGAGAGGTGGGTGAGCATGCGTGGGTACATCCGCCCACGCAGCCAGATGCCGGCAAGCACCTGCAGCGCCGCTTCCAGGCCGGCCGGCAGGAAATACTGGGTGCCGGAGAACTGATAGCGCGCCAGCAGGCTGGCCAGCAGGCAGGTGACGCCGCCGCGCCAGCCGCCCAGCAGGCCGCTGATCAGCAGGATGTCGATGCCGAGGTTGAGCTTGACCACGCCTTGCGCGTAGCCGGCGACGAACCAGGAGTTGAACAGATAGATCAGGCCAAGAATCGCGCCGATGTAGACGCGGCGCCCTTCGATGGCTTGACCTTGGCGGCGGGTGGCGAGCAGAAACACGCCGATCATGCCGATCACTGCGGTGGCCTGCAGCAGGTACAGCGGCAGGCTGGGCAGGGCGCTGTCCAGGATCCGCGTCGAAACCCTTGATAGCGCGTCCATAGCCATAGCCGGTCCTGTGTGCGGCCAACTGCCAGTAGCCGCAGGGTAAACCACGGCCGCATGTGCGGCCAAACCGGGGATGCCAGTCTGGGCTGAGCGTTAGTAACGCGGATCGGCGATCGCAGGCAGTACCAGCTCGCGGACGAAACTGGAGGGCGACAGCTGCAGCAGGGCGCGCACCATCGACACCACGTCGTGCACCGGCACGTACTCGCCATCGCCGCGTGCGGCCGCCTGCTGCAGGGGCACCGACAGTGCATCGTCGGTATTGAGGTAGCCCAGCTGCAGCGTCGTCACGGCCAGCCGCTGCTGGCGGAAGCCTTCGCGCAGGGCATCGGCGATGCCGTTGAGGGCGAACTTGGACGCCCCAAAGGCCACCTCAGGACGGCCACTGCGCGGCAGCGCCGAGGTCGAGCCGGTCAACACCAGCTGCGGGCGGCGTCCACCCAGCAGGCGCGGCAGCAGCTGCTTGAGCAGCAGCAGAGTGGCGGTGATGTTGACGTCCACCAGTTGCGCCAGCGCGCTGTCACTTTCGTTGAGGAAATCGTAGTCGTCACTGAATGCGGTCTCCTCCCAGATGCCGAGATTGTGGATGAGCACATCGAGATCCGGCGGCGCCTGCGCTGCGATGCTGCCGGCCGCGCGTGCCGGCTGGCTCAGGTCTGCTTCTATCCAGTGCAGGTCGACGCCCTCGCCGCAGTCCAGCTGCGTGGGGCGTGTACGCGACACGCCGATGACGGTATCGCCGGGCTGGCAGAGGCCTTCCACGAAGGCGCGGCCGAGGCCTTTGCTGGCGCCGATGACCATGAGTTTCATGCAGTGTCCTTTCTTCTCTTCTTGTTTCTTGCCTGATGGCTCAGTCAGCCGCCAGCAGGATGTCCCAGTCTGCGAACGCGCGCATTCCTGCACGCTCTGCGGTGAGGAGGGATACGGTGTTGTCCAGCTGGCAGCGGTACTGGGGCTGCAGGCCGGCGCTGAGGGCGGCCACGGCCATGGCCTGCACCAGCCGGCACGCATGGCCGCGCCCACGCGCATCGGCCAGGGTCAGTACCCCGGTGTCGGCCAGCGTCGGATCCAATTGCCACGGATACATGCTGCCTGCAGCGACGAGTCGCCCTGCCTCAAAGGCGCCGAACACCCGCCAGTGATCCAGTTCGACCCACGCGGCATCCAGGTCCTCTTCGCTGGCGTGTGCCTGAAAGCGGGAAAACGCGTCTGCGTCGGTCGAATCCAGGGGGCGGATGTTGTCTGCGCTGGGCTGTACGGCCAGCGCCAGCAGCGTGGCCTCGGGGAAATGGAATACGCGGTCGGCGCCATGCGTGTGGCTGCCGATGTCGGCCATGCGTTGCCGCAACTGCTGCAGCGTGCAGTGCGACGAAGCATCAAGCTGCAGGCGCGCCGCCAACGACGGGCGCAGCAGCGCACGTGCCGGCCCGGAAACCGGCAGCAACAGCATGCCGTCTTCGTGCTCGCCGAGCGTGTTGCCGCAGGTGATCTGCAGGTCGGTCCCGCTCTGCAATAGGTGTTCGCCCGCGAAGATGCGTTGCCAGCTGGTAGCGATCGAAGATGCGAATGCATCCGCCGGGACAGATGCGTTCATGCAGGGGGCATGTCCACCTGCAGACCGGCGGCTTTCCATTCGGGGTAGCCGGCGGCCAGGCGTTGCGCCGTCAATCCCTGCGCGCGCATCAGCGCTACGGCATCATTGGACAACACGCAGTAGGGACCGCGACAGTAGGCGACGATGCGCACATCGCCCGGCAGCTCGTGCAGCCGTTCGCGCAGCTCAGTGGCGGGAATGTTGACCGCTCCGGGTATGTGGCCCAGCGCGAACTCCTCGCGGGGCCTTACATCCAGCAGCACAACGCTGCCACGCTGTTCGAGCAGCTGCTCCACCGTCAGCCCTTCGAGCGCTTCGCGCCGCTGCAGGCTGTCGCTGATCACGCCGTGCATCTCGTTGCGCTGATGGTTGGCGTAGTCGTGCAGCGCCGCGAGCAGGTTGGCCTGCGGGCCATCACCGCTGCGATAGAGGATGCGCTTGCCGTCACGACGGGTCTGTACCAAGCCTGCGCGACGGAGCTGCTGCAGGTGCTGGGAGGTGTTGGCCACTGACAGCTGGGTCAGTTCGGCCAAGCGCTCGACGGCGCGCTCGCCCTGCGCGATGTGCTCGAGCAGGGCCAGCCGGTGCGGATGCCCAAGGGCACGGGCGATGTCGGCCAAGGCCTCAAGCGGCGAGGGCGGCTGCTCGGTTGCGGCGTTCATGCAGGACACGCTAGCATCGCTCTATCATTCAAGCAAATGATTGAGGGATGGTGTGATGAGTGGATGGACGCAGTTCGTGTTGGATGCGGTGCTGATCGGTGTGGGTGCCACCGCGGTGATGGATCTGTGGGGGTTGCTGCTGCGGCGTCTGTTCGCGGTGCCGTCCCTGGACTTCGCGATGGTGGGGCGCTGGTTGGGGCATCTGCCCCGTGGGCGCTTCCGCCATGCGGCCATCGGCCAGTCGGCAGCCGTAGCGGGGGAGCGCGCGCTGGGCTGGTCAGCGCACTACGTTACCGGTGTGGTCTTCGCCGCAATGCTGCTGGCGGTCGCAGGTGATGATTGGGCGCGCGCGCCGACTGTTCTGCCGGCATTGCTGTTCGGCGTACTGAGCGTCGTCGCGCCGTTCTTCATCACCCAGCCTGGCATGGGCGCTGGCATTGCCGCCTCGAAGACGCCTGCGCCGCAGAAGGCGCGCCTGCGCAGCCTGGTCACCCATGCTGTGTTCGGCATCGGCATGTACCTGGCGGCGTGCCTGCTGGTCGCGATCAATGGTGTATGAGCGAGAATGTGCAGGGTTACCTGCAGCTGGAATATCTGATGGATGGTGTGTGCAGCCAAGCTGATGGCCAACAGCTGCTTCTGCCGGCATCGTGGCGCGCAGCGTTGGCCGACGCGCGGATCGAGCGGCAGTCCATCGGCGTATCGCGGGCCGACGTGGCGCGGGTGCACCGGATTGGCCAGCCCGATGTGTTCCTGAAATCGGAAGTGGTCGACGCCTTCAGCGAACTGGATGATGAGATCACCCGCCTGCAGTGGCTGCGTGCGCAAGGCCAAGCGGCGCCCACGGTGATCGCCACTGCAGAGGAGGAGGGGCGGCGCTGGTTGCTGATGTCTGCGCTGCCTGGGCGCGACCTTGCGTCAGCGCCGGAACTGCACCCTTCGCAGGTAGTGGTGGTGCTGGCCGATGCACTGCGTGGTTTGCACGCAGTGCCGATTGCCGGGTGCCCGTTCGATCAGAGCTTGGCTTTGCGGCTGCAGGCGGCGGGCGCACGCGTCGATGCTGGCCTGGTCGATGCGGATGATTTCGATGACGAACGCCTGGGCCAGAGCGCCGAGCAGGTTCATGCCGAACTGCTCGCCAGCCGCCCCTGCGACGAGGATCGCGTAGTGACCCATGGAGATGCGTGCCTGCCGAACCTGATGGCCGTGGCCGGGCGCTTCAGTGGATTCATCGACTGCGGCCGGCTTGGCGTGGCCGATCGCTACCAGGACCTGGCACTGGCGGCGCGCAGTCTGGTCCACAACTACGGTGACACGCGTTGGGTCACCCTGTTCTTCGCGCGCTACGGCCTGGATGCCGATGAAAAGCGGTTGGCGTTCTACCGCTTGCTGGACGAGTTCTTCTAGGCGCCACCCTTGGCCTGAACGGCGACTTGCCGATGGCCCCGGCTGGTCTTTTAAATGTACGAACGTTCGTTCATTGTTTGCTGCATGAACCGTACCGACCGCAACGAACAGCGTGCCTCGCAGATCCTGCAGGCTGCCCTGCAGTGTTTTCTGGCCAAGGGCTTCCATCAGACCAGCATGCGCGACATCGCGCAGGCGGCCGGCGTCAGCCTGGGCAATCTCTACAACCACTTTCCCGGCAAGGAGGCGCTTATCCTGGCCACGGCCGAAGCCGAACAGGATGAGCTGCAGCCCCTGTTGCACCGCTTGAAGGAATGCAATGGCGAACGTGCGCAGGTGCAGGTGTTCCTGCAGGATTTTCATGCCCTGTGCCGGCAGCCGGAATGGGCGCTGCTGAGTGTGGAAGTGCTGGCCGAGAGCGCGCGCAATCCGGCGGTGGCGGCGGCATTTGCGGGCAACCGCGCGCAGTTGCAGCGCCGTCTGGCCGAGGCCCTGCAAGAGGTTGCCCGGCGTGAGCGCCGGCACCCTGCGCTGTCGGCGACGCTGCAGTCGCAGGTGCTGCTGGATGCGATCGAAAGCGATGCGCTGCGGCAGGGGTTGGATGAGGCGCGCGAGGCCGATGCCGACGTGCTTGATCCCGACCTGCTGGCAGCGCTGCTTGGAGGCCGTTCGTGAGCAGTGACGATCGACGGTTGCATGGGCTGGACCTCGCGCGCTATCTCGCGCTGGCCGGCATGGTGCTGGTCAACTTCCGTCTGGCGATGGCCGTCGAGGCCGACGGTGGCGGGCTGCTTGCTGGATTTTTCCATCTGCTGGAAGGCAAAGCCTCGGCAACCTTCGTGACGCTGGCCGGGGTGGGGTTGATGCTGGCCACGCAGCGGCAAGCGTGGTGGCAGGCGAGCATGCAGACCTGGCGACGGGCAGTGTTCCTGGCCGTACTCGGTCTGCTCAACCTGAGCGTGTTTCCCGCCGACATCCTGCACTACTACGCGGTGTACTTCGCGGTGGCGGTGCTGTGGCTGCGCGCCTCGCCTCGTGTTCTGCTGGGCAGCATGGCGGCCCTGGCGATGCTCTCGTTCTGGGCCCTGCTGCGCTGGGACTACAGCCAGGGCTGGAACTGGCAGACGCTGGCTTACGAAGGTCTGTGGCAATGGCCGGGTGCGATGCGGAACCTGCTGTTCAACGGTTTCCATCCCGTGTTGCCGTGGCTGTGCTTCTTCCTGCTGGGCATGCTGCTGGCGCGGCTGCCGTTGTCGCAGCCACGGGTGCAGCGCGCCTTGCTGCTGCTCGGCCTGTTGTTGATGGGCGCCGGCCAGGTGTTGCAGCAGTGGGGCCACGGCACGGCGTGGCAGCTGTGGCTGGCGACGCAGCCGATGCCGCCCGGTCCGGCGTATCTGCTGACCGGCGCAGGCGCGGCGTGTGCACTGATCGCCGCGTGCCTGTGGCTGGTGCGGCTGCAGCCCGGTGATTGGCTGGAGCCGTTCACCGCGGCCGGACGGATGACGCTGAGCCTGTACGTGGCGCACATCCTGGTTGGCATGGGCGTGCTGGAATCGCTCGGTCTGCTGGATGGAAGCGCCAGCCTTTCGTGGGTGTTGATGGCCGCGCTGCTGTTCGTGATGCTGGCTACCGCAGCAGCCTGGTTGTGGTCCTGGCAGTTCGCACGTGGTCCGCTGGAGGCGGTCATGCGACGCGTCGCCGGCTAGTTCTTTTGTCGCAGGAGACCGATGTTGTGACCCGTTAGCCTGTGCGGATGCAGGGTCATCTGCGATAGTAGGTGTCGTCACCAAAGCACGCCTGCATCCATGTCATTCGCTTCGGCGCAGCAGATCGTTGAAGTCCTGCAGCAGTCCTACGACATCAACGCGACGGCGGTGGTGCCGCGTCCGGTGGGTGCCGACGCCAACGCATGCGTCTTCCGCATCGATGCCCGCCACGACCACTGGTGGTTGAAGTGCCGCAACTATCAGGTTGCGCCAGCGGTCTGGGACAGCCTGCATTGGCTGCGTGGCACGTTGGGCATTGAAGAGATCGTTGCGCCGTGGCCGGCATTGACCGGCGGTGCATCGGTGCAGCGCTGGGGCCTGCAGTTCACGTTGTTCCCCTATATCGAAGGGCAATCGGGCTTCGAGGCACCGCTGAGCCGCGCGCAATGGCGCAGGCTGGGCGAAGTGCTGCGGCGCCTGCATGAGGCCGGGATTCCGCCAACGCTGCGCCAGGCATTGCCGACGCTGCGGCTTGAGACCGCGGCTGTCGATACGGTGGGTGCGTGGTTGCAGGATCCCGCAACGCTGGCGCAGGCGCAGGATCGATCCGGCAGTGCATTCCTGGCGCTGTGGCAGCAGCAGCGGCCGCGCATCGCCGAACTTCACCAGCGTGCTGAAGCACTGCGTCGTGAATTGCAGGACGAAGCACCTGCACTTTGCCTTTGCCACACCGATCTGCACGCCGGCAACCTGCTGATGGGACAGGACGACGCGCTGCACCTGATCGACTGGGACGGCCTGGCGCTTGCCCCGCGCGAGCGCGACCTGATGTTTGTCGGCGCTGCGGTGGGTGGCCGTTGGGGGCGTGAGCATCCGCTGGGCTTTGCCGAGGGGTACGGCAGCGACCTCGGCGATCCGCGCTGGATTGCGTGGTACCGGCATTGGCGCATCCTGCAGGACCTGATCGAGTTCGAGCAGATGCTGCTGGGCCCCGGCGCGGCGCAACGTTCGCTGCAGCAGCACCGGCAATCACTGCATTACTTGGGCGAGCAGTTCGCGCCGGGCAATGTATTCGATGCGGCCGAGCGCGCATATCGGGTGCTGTAGGGGTTTCGGCCGGGCTGCGCCCGGCACCTGCAGAGGCCGAAGCAACAGCAACAGCAACAGCAACAGCCGAAGCAACAGCAACAGCGGGCATTCCGTGGGATGGCGGGGTGGGTCCGGTTGCGGGGGACGCCGTGAATACGTCCCTGTAGGCTTGGCCGCGGCATCCATGCCGCGGACACCCCCGCAAC
>NZ_QAIJ01000029.1:42394-44334 GCF_003060985.1 Stenotrophomonas sp. HMWF023 | reverse complement strand
CTGCTCTGCACGGCGGCGCTCGGCCACTTCATCCTGCAGGCTGAGATTGGCGCGCTGCAGCTCCTGCGTGCGCCGTTCCACCTGCTGCTCCAGCCGCACCTGCGCCTGGCGACGATCCATGGCGGTCTGCACGTGCTGGGCGACAAAACCCAGCAGCGCCCGTTCGGCTTCGCCGTAGCGGTCGGCGTGCTCGTAACTCTGCACCACGATCGCACCGCACACGCGGCCATCGCGCAGCATCGGCACGCCCAGCCAGTCCAGGCTTTCCGGGCCGCGCTGCGGGTCGTGCTCCTGGTCTACCCGCGCCAGCAGTTCGCGCGAAGGCCCGCTCAGTGGCCGGCCATGCCGCAGCAACGCCACGGTCAGGCTGCGCGGCATCTGGTCGATGTCGTAGCTCTGTGCAGGATCTGCAACGAAGTCATCGACCTGGTCGGCGAAGTACAGGAAGCGGATCTGCCGGCGGGCATCGTCGTACTCGACGATGTAGCAGTTCTGCGCATACATCAGTGTGCCCAGCACGCCATGCACGTGGCGCAGCATCTCGCCCATTTCCAGGTCGGCACCGGCCAGGTCGGCAATCTGGAACAAGGCCTGCTGCAACCGCTCGGCCTGTTCCAGCGCCTTGATCTGGCCGGCCTGGCGGTCGCGCTGCAAGGCCAGCTCCATCGCCTGCCGGGCCAGCCCCCACCAGGCCGGAGAGGGTGTCGCTCCGCGCACCGACAGCAGCAGCCGGGCGCCGTCGTACTCCCAGCCATGACGGCCTTCGGCATGGTCGGCCAGCGGCTGCCAGACGTCCTCGCCGCTGCCACCGATCGGCCAACCGCCCTGCCCGCTGCCGAGCTGCGGATCGTCCCAACCGACGCGCACGACCGCCGTTTCCGGCAGCAGCGCATGCAGCGCGCGCACCAGCGCCGCGCTCAGCACAGGCTCGTTGTGTGACGCTTCCAGCGCGCGGTCGGCTTCGGTGGACAAATGACGTTCTCTTGGCGCCGCCTGAGCGCCGCCTCCCCTGAATTACCGAGCATAACGCGCCACCCGGGGGGCAATGGAAGCCCGGTAACCCCGAAACGTGCCGTCGGGCGTTTTTCCTGTCGATCCTCTCCTGATTCCCGCCGTGACCGTCGCCCTGTCCCACGCCATCGCCGGCTATGCGCCACCGCCTGCAGGGCTTACCCTGTACGGCGTGGATGCCAGCGCCCTGCCAACCGATGAAGCCTTGATGCTGGCCTGGGCCGCCGGTGACGTGCACGCGTTCGAAAGCCTGTATGCACGTCATCGCAAGCGCCTGTTCGGCTTCCTGCTGCGGCAGCTGCGCGACACCGCGCTGGCCGAGGAGATGTTCCAGGACGTCTGGCAACGGGTGATCAGCGCACGGGCAGGCTGGCAGGCCGACGCGGCCTTCAGCACCTGGCTGTTCCGCATCGCCCACAACCGCCTGAACGACCACTGGCGCGCCGCCCGCCATCGCCCCCCTGCGCCGGCCGATGCCGATCTGCGCCTGGCCGCGCTGGAGGATGGGCAGACCCCGGAAGCGGAACTGTCCGAATTCGAACAACGTCGCCGCATCCAACTGGCGATGGAAGAGCTGCCCGCAGAACAGCGCGAAGTGCTGCAACTGCGGCTGGAACAGGAACTGAGCCTGGAGGAGATCGGCCAGATCACCGGCGTTGGCCGGGAAACCGTGAAATCGCGGCTGCGCTATGCGATGGACAAGCTGCGTGCGGGACTGAACGCATGAACCGAGACGATCCCCTGACCCCGGAAGAACGCGAACTGGCACGCCTGCTTGGACGCCGCACCGAACAGAGCCCTCCGCCGGCGCTGGACGCGGCGATCCTGGCCGCTGCGCGTGCGGCCGTGAACGCACCAGCGGGCGAGGCGTCCCTGCCGCCGGCGGCACCGCGCACGCTGCGCCCACGGCGCCGCTGGCCGGCCGTATT
>NZ_QAIJ01000029.1:35322-42384 GCF_003060985.1 Stenotrophomonas sp. HMWF023 | reverse complement strand
GCCTACGACAGCGCGGCCGCCGATGTCGCGGCCAACGAACCGGCACCTGCACCGACAGCCGCACCTGCAGCTGCGGCCGCTGAGGCAGCACCTGCTTCGGCAGCGGCCATCGCAGACGTGCCGAAACCCGCGCCCGCCGCAGCTCGGCAGTTGCCTGCTCCGATGATGGCGCCGGCACCGCCACCTGCGCCCGCAGCCGACACCGCCTTTGCCGCGCCTCCGATGCCTGCGGCAGCACCACCCGCACCGGAAGCCTATCCGGCGCCTGCGCCCGCGCCGGCAGCCGCGCCTGCGGTTCCTGCTGCGGCGATGCGGGCGCGCAAGGCCACTGCGGCGACGGCGGAATCAATGTCCTCCGCGCCGGCCACGGCCGAAGACCGCATCGCGCTCACCGCGAGCAAGCAGGACGCGGCCGGCAGAACCGCGCCTGGTGTCATGCGCCGCGCCAGCGACGCAGGCCTCAGCGCGGAGGCCGTACAGGCCGAAGTGCAGGCCGACGCCGGGCTGCCCCGCCGACAATGGCTGCAGAAGATCCGCGAGCGTCGCGATTCCGGCCAGCGCGACCTGGCCCGGGCGAGCCTGGAGCGTTACCTGCAGACCTATCCCGAGGCGCGCCTGCCAAAGGATGTGCGGCCATTGCTGGACGACTGAAGCACGTCGGCGGCAAGCCCGTAGAATGAAGGGGATGCCCGATACCCTCGCCCAACCGGTCAGCCACACCCTGGACGTCAAGCACAGCCGCTTCATCGCGCATGCCGCGCCGATCGAGGGTGCGTCAGCTGCGCTGGCGTTTCTGCAGGAGGTGGCCGTGGCCGATGCGACCCACAACTGCTGGGCCTACCGGCACGGCCAGGACTATCGCTCCAGCGACGATGGCGAACCGGCCGGCACCGCTGGCCGGCCGATCCTGGCAGCCATTGATGGCCAGGGATTCGATCGGGTGATGGTGGTGGTCACCCGCTGGTTCGGGGGCATCAAGCTGGGTGCCGGTGGCCTGGTCCGCGCGTACGGCGGCGCCGCTGCCGAATGCCTGCGCACCGCACCGCGCCTGCCCTTGGTGGCGATGGCGCGGCTGCAGCTGGTGGCTGGATTCGAGGACCTAGGCGCGCTGCACGCTGCCCTGCCCGCCCATGCCGCCGAGAAGCGCGATGAACAGTTCGATGCCAATGGCGTGAGATTGCGGGTCGAATTGCCCGCAGACCAAGTCGACGCATTGAAAATCCGCCTGCGCGACGCCACCCGTGATCGTATCCGTATCCAAGATGACCTCCTCGATGACTGACAAGGACGCACCGGCCACAGATCCGGCTTCCCCGCCGCTGCGCCGCCTCGGCAGCCTGCGCACGCTGTGGCCGTTCGTGCGCCGCCACAGCGGCTTGTTCAGCGCCTGGCTGCTGGCCCTGGCCGTCTCTTCGGCGGCGACGCTGAGCCTGCCGCCGGCCGTGAAGCAGATGATCGACCACGGCTTCAGCAGCGGTGGCCAGATCAACCGTGCCTTTGCGCTGCTGATGCTGGTCGCGGTGGTGCTGGCGTTGGCGACGGCCGCGCGTTTCTACTTTGTTTCGTTGCTCGGCGAGAAGGTGGTGGCGGATCTGCGCAGCCGTCTCTACGCGCACCTGATCCAGCTCGGCGCCGGCTTCCACGACCGCAGCCGCAGCGGCGAACTGGTTTCGCGCCTGACCGCCGACAGCGAACTGCTGCGCAGCGTGGTCGGCTCGACCATGTCCGTGGCGCTGCGCAGCAGCGTCACCGTGGTCGGCAGCCTGGCGATGCTGTTCGTCACCAGCCCGCGGTTGGCCGCCTGGTCGCTGCTCGGCATCCCGCTGGCGGTGCTGCCGATCATCATCGGCGCGCGCAAGCTGCGCACCATCGCGCGCAGCAGCCAGGACCGCATCGCCGATGCCAACAGCCTGGCCAGCGAAACGCTGGGCGCGGTGCGCACCGTGCAGGCGCATGCGCGCGAGCCCTATGAGCGCGGCCGTTTCGATCATGCGCTGGGCGATGCGATCCGTGCCGCGCGTCGGCGCATCGGTGCGCAGTCGCTGGTCACCGCCAGCGCCATCCTGCTGGTGTTCGGCGCGATTGTCGGTGTGTTGTGGCTGGGCGCGCACGACGTCATCGACGGGCGCCTCAGCGCCGGTACGCTGGGCCAGTTCGTGCTGTACGCACTGATCGGCGGCGGTTCGGTCGGTGCGCTGGCCGAAGTGTGGAATGAACTGCAGCGCGCGTCCGGCGGCATGGGCCGCATCGGCGAGCTGCTTCAGGAAGACATCGAGATCCGTGCGCCGGCCACGCCGCGTGCGCTGCCGCAGCCGCTGCGTGGCGAAATCCACTTCGACGACGTGGTGTTCAACTACCCGCAGCGACCGGACCAGGCCGCACTGGACCATTTCAATCTGCACGTGCGACCGGGTGAAACCGTCGCTCTGGTCGGCCCGTCAGGCGCCGGCAAGAGCACGGTGCTGTCGATGCTGCTGCGCTTCCACGATCCGGCCGCCGGCCGCATCTGCGTGGACGGCATCGACGTGCGCGACGTCGATCCGGCCGCGCTTCGCGCGCAGCTTGCGCTTGTGCCGCAGCAGCCGACGTTGTTCGCCGCCAGCGCACGCGACAACATCCGCTATGGCCGGCTGGAGGCCAGCGACGCTGAGGTGGAAGATGCAGCCCGCGCCGCTGAGGCCGACGCCTTCCTGCGTGCGCTGCCGGAGGGCTACGACAGCGAACTGGGCGAGCGCGGTGCCCGCCTGTCCGGTGGCCAGCAGCAGCGCGTGGCAATCGCCCGTGCCTTGCTGAAGGACGCACCGATCCTGCTGCTCGACGAAGCCACCAGTGCGCTGGACGCGCAGAGCGAGCACGGCGTGCAGCAGGCACTGGAACGATTGATGGCCGGGCGCACCACGGTGGTCATCGCCCACCGGCTGGCGACCGTGCTGAAGGCCGACCGCATCGTAGTGATGGACCACGGTCGCATCGTGGCCGAGGGCACGCATGCGGAGCTGCTGGCTGAAGGCGGCCTGTATGCCGAGCTTGCACGCCTGCAGTTCATCGATTGATGACGGCCGGCTAACACCGGTCGGATCACTCTGACGGCGTTGCAAAGAACCACTGAAGGAGGTCAATCATGTCGTTCCGTCAGTTCCCTGCTGTCGACAGCAATGGCGAAAGCCACATCATCATCGAGTTCAAGCCCGAGGCCAGCGGCAGCGGGCACGGCTCCGAGACGACGCCGCGTTATGAACTCGACGACGGCCGCCAGCTGGTGCGCAACGGCCGCGAATTCACCACCAGCGGTGGTGAAGTCAGGTTGTCGATCTAACGGTCCGCTGTAGCGCCGAGCCAGGCTCCGCTCCACCGTTGGCTCCATCAAAAAAGGTTGGTCATTTTTTGACCAACCATCTTGACAGCCTTTCCTGCCAAGGCCTGCAGCAGGTTATCCACATGTTTGCGCAGAAGCCATCCACACGCCCTGTGGATGAATGTTCTATGCGAGCACCCGGCCGATCCCGCTGGCATCCACCTCGGCGGCGGCGGCGGCGATAGCCCCTAGCTCGCTGCCTGCCACGAAACCGATGCGGAAATGCACCTCTCCGGCGGGCGTGCGCGAGGAATGGATCGAGGCCAGGCTGATGCCATGCTGCTCGAACACGTTGAGCAGTTCGCGCAACGAACCCGCGCGGTCTTCAGGCAGATGCACCGACAGGGCGTTGCGCTCGGTCAGGTCGGCCAGCAGATAGCCGACGCGCTCGAAGGTGTAATTTCCCGCAGCCAGCGCCTGATCGCCGAACGCGCTCCTGTTCGCCCCCAGCAGGTGCTCACGGAACGCGCCACGCGCAGCGTCATCGCCCTGCCCGACCTGCGCCTGCAGTGTCTGCAACTGGCCGATCAACCGTTGCAGCATCGGCGCCACATAGGGATTGCCGAACTGGATGTCTTCATAGATCGCCGGATTCAGCGACAGGATCCGCGAGATGATCGCCGTATCCAGTTCGAACGAAGCAGATCGATACGGCAGCATCGCCGCCAGCGTGCCCAACTGCGGCTGGTACTCGCGCAGCACACCCGCCTGGGCCAGATGGGTCGCATGCACCATCGCCTGCACCAGCGCCATCATCTGGTCATGGTGCTGCGGCGTGGCCCGTACGCACTCTGCCTGCAGCGCAAGGCACACCGCGTCCACCCAGGGCCGCCAATGCTGCAGGCGCGCCTCGCAGACCACCATCACCCGGCCTTTCAGAGTCGGCGCCTTGGGCGGCGCCGTCATCGGATGCAGGCCCACCACCTCGGCGCGCGAGGCCAGCATCGCCTGCACCGGCGCTTCCTTCACCGAGGTCACATCCAGCCACAAGCGTTCCTGCTCGCGGCCAGCCGACAGGCGCGTGTACTCGGCAATCAATGCGGACGTGTGCCGGATCGGTGCGGAGAACACCAGCACATCAGCCTGTTCCAGCAACTGCTCCGGCGCATGCGAGCCCGGGTCGGCCGGATCGTGGCCGATCACCTGCACCTGCATGTGCTGTTCGAAGAACCGGGTCAGCCAGCGCCCGTAGGCGCCGGCACTGCCGACGATGCCAACCGTGCGCGGCGTGCGTTCGTGCAGATCGCTCATGCCAGTCGTTCGGCGCGGAAGCGCATCCCGTCGGCCAGGGCCGCCGGTGCGGCTGCGATCACGTCGAACTCCTCGAAACCATGGGCCAGGGTTGCCTCCAGCGCCGCATGGGTGCCGGCGATGGCGCGCGAGATGGCCATCTGCATCGGCTCACCGCGCAGCAGGAAGGACACCATCAGCGACATCAGCACATCGCCGGTACCGGCCACGTCGACCGGCAGCAGCGGCGAAGTCCAGCGCCAGGTTTCCTCGCGACCGACAGCCAGCGTCACCAGCTCGCCCGGATTGCCGCCGACGCTGTGTGCCAGCACCCACTGCGGACCGCGTGCCAGCAGCGCATGCGAGGCGGCGATGGCATCGGCCTCGACCAGCGCCGGCATGCCGGTCAGTCGCCCGAGTTCGAAGGCGTTCGGGGTGACCAGCCAAGCATGTGGCAGCAAGCGCTCAGCGAAGATCGCCTCCAGGCCCGGCTCCACATAGGGACCGGTGTGCGTATCGCCGATCACCGGGTCCAGGCAGTAACGCAGCTGCGGGCATGCCGGCAGGATCTCGTCCAGCCAATCGGCGAATGCGGCACCGTTGGCGGCGCTGCCGAAGTAGCCGGACACCAGCATCTTCGCCCGTTGCGGAAGACCCCGTTCGCGGGTGCCAAGCAGCAGGTCGGCGAACCAGTCACTGGGCAGCACACGGCCACGGGTAGTCTCGTAGAACGGCGCATTGCTCAGCAGCGTGGTCGGGATCGAGGCCACGCGCACGCCGAGCGCGCGCATCGGTGGCAGCGCGGCGCTGTTGCCGGCGTGGCCGTAGACCAGTTGCGATTGGACCGAAATGACATCGATCGGCGAAGGGCCGTCGGGCCGCTGGCGGCGGCCGTGGACCAAGTGGTTGTCGAGGGATTCGCTCATGCCCGCATTCTACGCCCAAGGGGGTTTTCGGCAGGGCTGCGCCCTGCACCCACGGTAGTGCCGGCCGCTGGCCGGCAACCTCAACAGCAACTGCAACGACAACAGCAACAGCGGGCTATCCGTGAGATGGCGGGTTGTGTCCGGTTGCGGGGGACGCCGTAAATCCGTCCATGGAGGCTCGGTCGCGCCATCCATGGCGCTCACGCCCCCGCAACCGGACCCAACCCGCCTTCGACAGATTTCTTCGATCTGCCGGAATGGCATGGCCTGCTCTTGGTGGGTGTCGACCTTGGTCGACACGGTAGGTCCACGCCATGCGTGGATGTTCTACATTCAATTGTCCAAATATTCGATTTCGATGGAGATTCATCCGCGCATGGCGTAGATCTACTGGCCACCGGAAAACTGTCGAAGGCGGGGCACTGTGGGTTTGCGGGGTGTGAGCCGCATGGATGCGGCGACCAAGCCTACAAGGACGTACTTGCGGCGACCCCGCAAACCCACAGTGCCCCGCCATCTCCCGGAGTGCCGCTGTTGCTGTTGCTGTAGCTGTAGCTGCTGCCGGCCAGCGGCCGGCACTACCGCGGGTGCAGGGCGCAGCCCTGCAGAAGAACACTCCTTCAGTGCACAGGCTTCGACGGCGGCAACCACGCCGCCACGATGCCCAGCAGCGGCAGGAACGCGGTCAACTGGTAGACGAATTCGATGCTGGTCTTGTCGGCCAGCAGGCCGAGCACTGCTGCGCCAAGGCCGCCCATCCCGAAGGCGAAGCCGAAGAACAGACCGGACACCATGCCGATACGATGCGGCATCATTTCCTGCGCGTAGACCACGATGGCCGAGAACGCGGACGACAGGACGAAGCCGATCAGCACCGCCAGTATCGTGGTCCACAGCAGATCGGCATGCGGCAACATCAGCGCGAACGGTGCCACGCCCAAGATCGAGGCCCAGATGATCGGCTTGCGGCCGATACGATCACCCAGCGGCCCGCCAAAGAAGCCGCCCGCGGCGGACGCCACCAGGAAGGCGAACAGATGCAACTGCGCCTGCGCCACCGGAATGCCGAAATGATGCATCAGGTAGAACGTGAAATAGCTGCCGATGCTGGCCATGTAGAAGTACTTGCTGAAGATCAGTACCAGCAGGATGGCCAGCACCCGGGCAATCGTGCGCGGCGGATGGCGCGCGGCGATCACGCCGTGTGCTGCTGGCCGGGGGGCGCCCAGATGCATCGAATACCAGCGGCCGACATAGGTCAGCAGGGCAATACCGATCAACGCTGCACCGGCAAACCACGACGCGGAATGCTGGCCGTAGGGCACGATCACCGCTGCGGCGATCAGCGGCCCCAGGGCCGTACCGAAGTTGCCGCCCACCTGGAACACCGACTGCGCCAGGCCATGCCGGCCGCCTGAGGCCAGGCGTGCGATACGTGAGGCTTCCGGATGGAAGATCGCCGAACCAATACCGACCAGCGCGGCGGCCAGCAGCACCATCGCGTAATTGGGCGCGAAGCCCAGCAGCAGCATGCCGCACAAGGTCGAGGCC
>NZ_QAIJ01000029.1:17087-35312 GCF_003060985.1 Stenotrophomonas sp. HMWF023 | reverse complement strand
TGAAGCCGCCCTTGATCACCGGATAGATGGCCAGGATCAGCGACTGCATCATGTCGTTGACCATGTGCGAGCTGGAGATCGCCGCCAGCACTCCTGGCGATACGGGGCGGGCGGATACGGCGGGAGAAGCCAGAGTCGACATTGCGCACGGTCAGGATGGGGGCGAGCCGTGCATGCTACGGTGGCCATCCGCTCCCTTCTGCCGCGTTCTGGTCATGGCCTATCGCAAAAAGGACACCCCCTGCCCCATCCGCGAAACCGCGCCGTGGAACGACGTGCCGGTGCAACGCCCGGTGACCTGCCGCGCGCGCGATTACCCGGCCGGCACCCGTGTTGCAGCGCATAAACATCGCCGCCACCAGCTGGTCTATTCGATGTCCGGGCTGATGGTGGTGCGATCGGAAGTCGGCCGCTGGGTGGTGCCCTCCACCCGCGCCATCTGGATGCCGGCGGGCATGGCGCATGCGGTGGACTGCATTGCCGAGGTGCATATGCGCAGCCTGTACATCGAACCGGCATTCGCTCCGCACCTGCCGGCAGAGGCCTTCGCCGTGCAGGTGGCACCGCTGCTGCGCGAACTGCTGCAGGCGGCCAGCCTGATCGACGGACCGCATGAAGAGGACAGCCGCGATGGGCGGGTGGTGCGGCTGATGCTCGATGAACTGCACCGCATGGACGTACTGCCGCTGCACCTGCCCGAGCCCGTCGACCCGCGCCTGCACAGGATCTGCCAGCACATCCAGAAGCATCCCGGCGACGAGGCCACCCTGCAGGACTGGGCGCAGGCGTTGGCAATCGACGTGAAAACCATCCAGCGCCACTTCGCCGGCGAACTGGGTATGACCTTCGGCCAGTGGCGGCAGCAGGCGCGCCTGTTGGCCGCGATGGAACGGCTGGCCCGCGGCGAGAAGGTGATCGATGTGGCGCTGGCGATGGGCTATGAAAGCCCGAGTGCGTTCACCAGCATGTTCAAGCGCCAGCTGGGGCAGACACCGGCAGCGTTTTTCCGTTGATCCGTTGAACGGCATCCACGCATGGCGTGGATCTACTTCAACGCAAACGAAAACGCCGGGCATCGCCCGGCGCTGTCGTTCAACGTTTCCGTTGAGAACTCAGGACGTCATCCGGTCCCAGAAGCCCTTCACCCCATCGATGAAGGTGGCCGACTTCGGCGAATGCTTGCGCGCGTCCTCGCCGTTGAAGGTGGCCTCGAACTGCTCCAGCAGCTTGCGCTGGTCGCTGGTGAGGTTGACCGGGGTCTCCACCACCACGCGGCAGTACAGGTCGCCTTCGCTGCGGCTGCGCACCGAGCGCACACCCTTGCCGCGCAGACGGAACAGCTTGCCGGTCTGGGTCTCGGCCGGAATGCGGATTTCTGCTTCGCCACCGAGGGTCGCCACGCGTACGGTGTCGCCCAGCGCGGCCTGCGAAATGCGGATCGGCACTTCGCAGTGCAGGTCGTCGCCGTCGCGCTGGAAGATGTGGTGCTCACGCACGCGCACTTCCACGTACAGATCGCCCGGCGGCGTACCCGCCGGACCGGCCTCGCCCTCACCCGCCAGGCGGATGCGGTCGCCGGTATCCACGCCCGCCGGCACCTTCACCGACAGCACCTTGTCTTCTTCGACACGGCCGTTGCCGTGGCAGGTCTTGCAGGGCTTGGCGATGATCTGGCCACGGCCACCACAGTTGTGGCAGGCCTGCTGCATGGCGAAGATGCCACGCTGGATGCGCACCTGGCCGCGCCCATGACAGACGTTGCAAGTCTCGACCTTGCCGTCTTCCGAGCCGCTGCCATCGCAGTCGCCGCATTCGGCCAGGGTCGGAATCTCGATGCGGCGTTCGACGCCACGCACCGCTTCTTCCAGGTCCAGCTCCATCACGTAACCGATGTCGGCGCCGCGACGCGCCTGGCGCGGACCGCCGCCGCCAGCACCACCAAAGATGTTGCCGAAGATGTCACCGAAGATGTCGTTCATGTCCGGGCCGCCCGGACCACCACCGCCACCGCCCATGCCGTGTTCGAACGCGGCGTGGCCATGGCTGTCGTACATGCGGCGCTTGTTGCCGTCGGACAGCACTTCGTAGGCTTCCTTGCACTCCTTGAAGGAGGCTTCGGCCGCCGCATCACCCGGGTTGCGGTCCGGGTGGAATTTCATCGCGCAACGACGATAGGACTTCTTCAGTTCTTCGTCGGTGGCGGTGCGGGCAACGCCCAGCACTTCGTAGTAATCGCGCTTGCTCATATCGTGGATCGCATTCCGGAAAGTCGGGATTCGTCAAAGCGGAAGAGCGGAACCAGGTCCGCTCTTGCGTCGGGCGCCCCGACGCGCCAGAGGGCGGTCAGGACCCTGATACGACAACGGGACGCTGGCAAGCAGCGTCCCGCGTCGGTCCGGATCAGGACTTCTTGTCGTCCTTGACTTCGGTGAACTCCGCGTCCACCACGTCATCCTGTGCCTTGCCCGCATTGCCGGCGTCGGCACCCGGGGCTGCACCGCCCTGGTCGGCCGAAGCCGCAGCGAACAGCGACTGGCCGGCTTCTTCCAGCACCTTCGACTTGGCTTCGATCTGCGCCTTGTCGTCGCCCTTCATCGCGGTTTCCAGATCGGCCAGGGCCGCTTCGACCTTGCCGATCACTTCGCCACCGACCTTGCTGCCGTGCTCGGTGATCGCGCTGCGGGTGCCATGGATCAGGGCATCGGCCTGGTTGCGGGCCTGCACCAGCTCCTGGAACTTCTTGTCTTCTTCGCGGTTGGCTTCCGCGTCGGCGACCATGCGTGCGATCTCTTCCTCGGACAGACCCGAACCGGCCTTGATCTCGACCTTCTGTTCCTTGTTGGTCTTCTTGTCCTTGGCCGACACGTGCAGGATGCCGTTGGCGTCGATGTCGAAGGACACTTCCACCTGCGGCAGGCCGCGCGGGGCCGGCTCGATGCCGGACAGGTCGAACTTGGCCAGCGACTTGTTGAAGCGGGCCTGTTCGCGCTCGCCCTGCAGCACGTGCACGGTCACGGCCGACTGGTTGTCCTCGGCGGTGGAGAACACCTGCGAGGCCTTGGTCGGGATGGTGGTGTTCTTCTCGATGATCTTGGTGAACACGCCGCCCATGGTTTCGATGCCCAGCGACAGCGGGGTCACGTCCAGCAGCAGCACGTCCTTGACGTCGCCGCCGAGCACGCCGCCCTGGATCGCAGCACCCAGTGCCACGGCTTCGTCCGGGTTGACGTCCTTGCGCGGTTCCTTGCCGAAGAACTCGGTAACAGCCTGCTGCACCTTCGGCATGCGGGTCTGGCCACCGACCAGGATCACTTCGCTGATGTCGCTCGAACGCAGGCCGGCGTCATTCAACGCAACGCGGCACGGCTCGATCGACTTCTTGATCAGCTCTTCCACCAGCGATTCCAGCTTGGCGCGGGTCAGCTTGATGTTCAGGTGCTTCGGACCCGACGCGTCAGCGGTGACGTACGGCAGGTTCACTTCGGTCTGCTGGGCGCTGGACAGCTCGATCTTGGCGCGCTCGGCAGCATCCTTCAGGCGCTGCAGGGCCAGCGGATCCTTGCGCAGGTCGATGCCCTGGTCCTTGTTGAACTCTTCAACCAGGTACTCGATGACGCGGTTGTCGAAGTCTTCGCCACCCAGGAAGGTGTCGCCGTTGGTGGCCAGCACTTCGAACTGCTTCTCGCCGTCGACATTGGCGATCTCGATCACCGAGACGTCGAAGGTGCCGCCGCCCAGGTCGTACACAACGATCTTGCGATCCTTGTTGTCGCCCTTGTCCAGGCCATAGGCCAGCGCGGCCGCGGTCGGCTCGTTGATGATGCGCTTGACGTCCAGACCGGCGATGCGGCCGGCGTCCTTGGTCGCCTGGCGCTGGCTGTCGTTGAAGTAGGCCGGCACGGTGATGACCGCTTCGGTGACCTTCTCACCGAGGAAGTCCTCGGCGGTCTTCTTCATCTTCTCCAGCACCTTGGCCGAGATTTCCTGCGGCGCCATCTTCTTGGCATCGCTGGTGGACACCCAGGCATCGCCATTGTCATGGGCCAGGATGCCGTACGGGACGTGCGCGATGTCCTTCTGCACTTCGGCGTCGGTGAACTTGCGGCCGATCAGGCGCTTCACCGCGTAGAAGGTGTTCTTCGGGTTGGTCACGGCCTGGCGCTTGGCCGAGGCACCGACCAGGACTTCGCCGTCCTTGGTGTAGGCGACGATCGACGGGGTGGTGCGATCGCCTTCCGAATTTTCAATGACGCGGGCCTTGCCGCCGTCCATGATCGCCACGCACGAGTTGGTGGTGCCGAGGTCGATACCAATGATCTTGCCCATGGGGGACTCCTTGAAGGATGTTGTTTTTGTCAGTCCGGCCGTTCGGCCGGTGGATGAATGGGATGTGGGGGAGGCTCGTGGAACATTCAAGCCACCCCCCGAACGCTGTGTTTCCGTTCGCCCAACACGTTCAGCGTCGGTCGTGCCGATGCCCCGTCCAGGGCAGGGAAACCCGCGCCAGGCCTGGCCCGGCGCGCGGGATCAATCGGCGGCAACCACCACCAGCGCCGGCCGCAGCAGGCGCTCGTTGAGCAGGTAACCCTTCTGGAACACGGTCACCACGCTGCCCGGGGCGGCACCGGGGGCCGCGACCTGGCTGATCGCCTGGTGGTGTTCCGGGTTGAACGGCTGGCCGGTCGGGTCCAGCAGGACCAGGCCGTTGTCGGCGGCAACCTTCAGCAGCTGCTTGTAGGTCATTTCCAGACCTTCACGCAGCGGATGGGCATCGTCGCCGGCGGCCTTGAGGCCGGCATCGAGGCTGTCGAATACCGGCAGCAGCTCGCCCAGCAGTTTTTCGTTGGCAAACTTGCGCGCCTGCTCGATGTCGCGGGCCACGCGCTTGCGCTGGTTGTCGAGGTCGGCGCGCTCACGCAGCGCTTCGGCCTTGACCTGCTCCACTTCGGCACGGAGCTGTTCGATCTGTTCGTTGACGCCCTCGGCGGCAGCTGCGTCGGCGGCGGCCTGCTGGGCGGCGATGTCTGGCTGATCTTGATTCATGTCTGGGTCCCTGGCGGTCACTCTCCGCCTCCACCCACCCTAGTGTGGGCGGGATGCTGCGTTTCAAGCGTCCGATGCACCTGGACTTCGCCCACCGGGCGAAAAGGCCGCACCGAGCACATCCGCCGTGGCCTGCACCAGCGGGATCATGCGGTCGTAGGCCATCCGCTTCGGCCCGATCACGCCCAACACACCCAGTACCTGGCCATTGGCGGTGTACGGCGCGGTGACCAGCGAGACGCCCTGCAGCGGCACCACGCCGGTTTCTTCGCCGATGAAGATGCGCACGCCGGGGGCCTGGATGGTCCGCTCCAGCAGCTGCAGGATCTCGCGTTTGCTGGAGAACAGCTCGAACAGTTCGCGCAGGCGCTCCAGGTCGGACAGGTCCTGCACCCCCATCAGACGGGTCTGGCCGGCCACCAGCATGTCATCGGCCGGCGGCTGCAGGGCCTGCTCGGCCAGCTCGATGCTGTGCGCCAGCACCTGTTCCAGCTCGGACCGCGCGTCGCGCAGCTCCAGCAACAGGCGGGTACGGATCTCGGCCAGGGGCAGTCCGGCGAAGTGGGCATTGAGGTAATTGGCCACCTGCTCCAGCTGCCCCGGTGCGAAGTCCTGGCGGGTCTCGATCACCCGGTTCTGCACCTCATTGTCGGCAAACACCAGGATCGCCAGCACCCGGCGCCCGTCCAGCGCTACGAAATCGATCTGGCGGAAGGCGAACTGCTCGCGCCGTGGGGCGCTGACCACGCCAACGAAATGACTCATCGCCGACAGCAGCTCAGAGGCGCTGCCAAGCAGGGCCTGGGTACTGCCGCCTCCGGCCAGCTCCTGACGCAGCCGGGCCAGCTCACCTTCGCCCGGTGGCTGCATCTGCAGCAGGCTGTCGACGAACACCCGATAGCCATGCGCGGTCGGAATCCGGCCTGCCGAGGTATGCGGTGAGGCCAACAGGCCCAGGTCTTCCAGATCACCGAGGATGTTGCGGATGGTGGCCGGACTGACCTCCAGGCCGGCCACGCGCGCCAGCGTCTGCGAGCCCACGGGTTCGCCGTCCTGGATGTAGCGCGCGATCAGCGTGCGCAGCAGGTGCCGCGCGCGTGGGGCAAGTTGGTCGGGAGAACCGTGCATGGAATCAACCTGTGAGACAGGGACATTAGATAATGGCGACGCATCCCCTTGGCAAGTCATTGGACGACCCCGCCGCGCGTGCTAGCGTTGCGCGGCTGCAGACACCCCCTTACCCATGCTCAGACATCTTTCAATCAAGGATTTCGCCGTCGTCCGCGCCACCGAACTGGAGTTCGGGCCGGGCATGACCGTGGTTTCAGGCGAGACCGGCGCGGGCAAATCGCTGATGGTCGACGCCCTGGGCTTCCTGTCCGGCCTGCGCGCCGACAGTGGCGTAGTGCGCCATGGCGCTGCCCGGGCCGAACTGTCGGCCGAGTTCGCGCTGGACCAGCTGCAGGCCGCCCGCCAGTGGCTGGCCAGCAACGAGCTGGACGATGAAGACCAATGCCAGCTGCGCCGCGTGATCCGCGCCGACGGCGGCTCACGCTCGTGGATCAACGGCCGCCCGGTCACGCTGGCACAGCTGGCCGACCTGGCCGGACTGCTGGTGGAGATCCATGGCCAGCACGAGCAGCAGGCCCTGCTGACGCGTCCGTCGCAGTTGGCTCTGCTGGACGCCTATGCCCGCAACGAAAGCGAACGCCGCCAGGTGCGCCGTGCTGCCGCCACCTGGCAGGCGCTGGTCGATGAATCCCTGGCACTGTCGCAGCAGGGCGATGTGAGTGACCGCATCGGCTTCCTCGAGCACCAGCTGCGTGAAATGGACCGTGAGGATCTGGAACCAGAGTCGATCACCGCGCTCGGCGCCAGCCATCGCCGCCAGGCACATGCCAGCGCCCTGTTGAGCGCCTGCCAGACAGCTACGGACCAGCTCAACGGTGACGAAGGCCACTCGGCGCTCGATCTGCTGCAGCAGGTGCGGCATGAACTGGCCCGGGTGGCCGAACATGACCCGCGCCTGGGCGACGTCGATGCCTTGATCGACAGCGCCTCCATCCAGCTGCACGAAGCCCTGGCCCTGCTCGACCGGGTACATGACGACCTGGATGCCGATCCGGACCAGTTCGAAGAGAACGAGCGCCGTCTGGGCCGCCTGCACGATCTGGCACGCAAGCACCGCGTGCCGATGGACGAGCTGGGTGCGCAGCGCGAACGCATGCATGCCGAAGTGGAGCAGCTGCGCGGCGCCGACGAACGCCTGCAGCGCCTGGCCGGCGAGATTGAAAAGGCCGCAGTGGCCTGGCGTGTCGAGGCCGCAGTGCTGACCACCAGCCGCCGCACCGCTGCTGCCGAGCTGTCGGCCACCACCACTGGCATCATCGCCGAGCTGGGCATGGGCGGCGGCCAGTTCCTGATCGAGCTGGAGCCGCAGGACAACGGCAAGCCGGACCCGCAGGGTGCCGAGCGCGTCGAGTTCCTGGTGGCGGCCAATGCCGGCCAGCCGCCGCGTGCGCTGCGCAAGGTCGCTTCCGGCGGCGAGCTGTCACGTATTTCACTGGCCATCGAAGTGGCCGCGCTCGACCTGGACGCGGTACCGACCATGGTGTTCGACGAAGTCGATTCCGGCATCGGTGGCGCAGTGGCTGACATCGTCGGCCAGAAGCTGCGCGCCCTCGGCGAGAAGCGTCAGGTGCTGTGCGTGACCCATCTTCCGCAGGTTGCCTCCAAGGGGCACGCGCATTACCGGGTCAGCAAGGCGCCGGTGGAAGGCATGACCCAGAGCGCGGTGGAGAAGCTGGACACCAAGGCGCGCGAGGAAGAGCTGGCGCGCATGCTGGGTGGCGTGGAAGTGAGCAAGGAAGCCCGCGCCGCCGCGCGCAAGCTGTTGCAGGTGTAGGCGCCTGCACCCTGCTGGCGCGCGTGAATCGCGGGCATTCATCCACGCATGGCGTGGATCTCCTGCACCGTTCATCCACGCATGTCATCCACGCATGGCGTGGATCTACGGGTAGTGCCGGCCGCTGGCCGGCAACCCGATGCGGGTGGACGAAGGTCATGAGGTTGCCGGCCAGCGGCCGGCACTACCCCCGCGGCTGCGTCAGGTCGACCTTCTCCACCAGGAAATCGAGGAATGCGCGCACCCGCAGCGGCAGGTAACCGCCCTGCCCCAGGAACACGGCGTGCACCTCTTCCAGGTCGCCCGGGTTGGCCTCCTCCAGCACCGGCAACAACCGCCCTGCCGCGACGTCGGCCTGCACCTGGAACGCCGCCAGCCGGGCCATGCCCAGCCCGCCCAGCACCAGCTGACGCAGCGCATCGCCATTGCTGGCGCGCGCATTTCCGCTGGGCAGCACCCGCTGCTGCTGGCCATCCTGCAACAGCGGCCAGCCCTGCACCGACCGTGCGTGGCCGATATCCAGCCGGTTGTGCGCCAGCAGCGCGTCGACATTGGCCGGCAGTCCGTGTCGTGCCGCATAGGCCGGTGCCGCCACGATCATCATCCGCGTTGCCCCCAGCCGGCGCGCGACCAGGCTGGAGCTCTTCAACGGGCCAGCCCGCACCGCCACGTCGGTGCGCTGCTCCAGCAGATCGATCACTTCGTCGGTCAGGGTCAGGTCCACCCCCACCTGCGGGTGCCGCTGCAGGAATTCCGGCAACAGCGGCAGCAGGAAGTGCTGGCCGAACGGCACGTTGGCATTCACCCGCAGCCGCCCGCGCGGCTCGGCGTGGGCGCTGGCGCAGCGTTCGGCCTCTTCCAGATCAGCCAGCACCCGCAGGCCGCGCTCATAGAACGCACAGCCCTCCGGTGTCAGCTGCAACTGGCGGGTAGAGCGCTGCAGCAGGCGCGTACCCAGCCGCTGCTCCAGGCGCGCAACCAGCTTGCTGACCGCCGAGGGCGTCATCTCCAGGCTGCGGGCGGCAGCGGAAAAGCCGCCGGTCTCGATGACCCGCACGAACACTTCCAGTTCGCCGGATCGGTTGATGTCGGTGCGTGCCATGACAATGAATTTGATTCACAGATGATTATCCATGCGCAGTCTAGTTCACAGGTGAGCGCGGACGCACCATGGCCGTCCCTGCCACCGGGTCATTCCGATGAATCGTCTGAGCCAACTGACCGCCACCGCCCTGCTTGCCCTGTCCGGCGCCGCCGCCGCGTCACCCGCGCCGCACTGGGTCGCCAGCTGGCAAGCCAGCCCGCAGCAGGTATGGAGCGCTGATTTCCTGTTCCCTGCCCTCATCCCCGGCCAACTGCAGGACCAGACCTTCCGGCAGAGCGCTCGCCTCAGCCTGGGCGGGGCGCGCCTGCGGGTTCGGCTGAGCAATGCCTATGGCACCCAGCCGTTGTGGATCGGCGCTGCCAGCGTGGCTGCACATACGGATGACACGCCGCAGCCGCTGCGCTTCGACGGCCAGCCCGGGGTCGTGATTGCGCCCGGGCAGGACCGCCTGAGCGATCCGCTCCCCCTTCCCACCGTCGATCTGCAGGTCTTGCAGGTCAGCGTCTACCTGCCCGACCCCACGCCGCTGCAGACCTTCCATTGGGACGGGCGGCAGACCAGCTGGATTGCGCCGGGTGACCAGCATCGACTGCCTGCATTGCATGGCGCCAGCAGCACCACGGCCCGCCTGCTGCTGTCTGGCATCGAGGTCGAGGCTGCGGCCAGCGCGCGCAGTGTGGTGGTGATCGGCGATTCGATCACCGATGGCGCCACCGCCAGCCTCGATCAGGACCAGCGCTGGACCGATCACCTCGCCGCGCGGCTGGCTCCAGAAGGGGTGGCGGTGGTCAATGCCGGCATTTCCGGAGGTCGGTTGCTGCGCAATGGCATGGGCCAATCGGCCTTGGACCGCTTCCAGCGTGACGTGCTCGACCAGCCCGGCGTCGCCAGTGTGATCGTGCTGATCGGCATCAACGACATCAGCTGGCCAGGCACGGCATTTGCCCGCGACGAGACGCAGCCGACCCTGGCCGAGCTGCAGGCCGGCTACCGCGACCTGGCCGAACGCGCCCATGCCCGCGGGCTGCGTATCCTCGGCGCGACCCTGACGCCGTTTGCCGGTGCCCTGCCCGGCACGCCGCTGGACGACTATCACCAGCCCGACAAGGACGCCCTACGCCAGCAGCTCAATGCCTGGCTGCGCACGGACAGTCCGTTCGATGCGGTGATCGACCTCGACGCCGCCCTGCGTGATCCGGCCGATCCTTCACGGATGGCGGCTGCCTATGACTCCGGCGACCACCTGCACCCGGGCGATGCGGGGAACCGGGCGATGGCCGAGGCGGTGGATCTGGAGGTCCTGATGGGGCCATCCACGCGTGGCGCGGGTCTACTGCCCCGGTGACTCGCCCGCTGCGGTAAACGAAAAACCCCGGGCATGCCCGGGGTTTCGTCGCAATCAGCTGGCTGCGGGACTTACTTGCGCTTCTTGCGCACGTACAGCACCAGCGAGTGCTCTTCCAGCTCGTAGCCGTGATCGGCGGCGATCTTGCGCTGCAGGTCTTCGATCTCGGTGCTTTCGAACTCGATGATCTTGCCGCTGTCCACGTCGACCATGTGGTCGTGGTGGCCGCCGCGATCGAGTTCATAGACGGCCTGGCCGCCTTCGAAATTGTGCTTGAGCACGAGGCCGGCAGCCTCGAACTGGGTCAGCACCCGGTACACCGTGGCCAGGCCGATCTCGTCGCCATGCTCCAGCAGCTGGCGGTAGATATCTTCGGCGGTCATGTGGTGCTGGGCATTGCGCTGCTCGAGCAGCGCCAGGATCCGCATCCGCGGATGGGTCACCTTCAGGCCGACTTTACGCAGGTCGTGGGTTTCCATAGGTCTCCGTTCATTGGCGATTTAGCGCCAGCTGCCTCGGATTGGGTCGCGGTGGCACGCCGGGAGTGTATCATCGGATTGATTTCCCCAACCGCCAGTCCCGATGCGCAATCTCCTGTTGGTCGCCGCCGTCGCCTTGTCCACCACCGGGTGCGGCATCATCTACAAGCAACCCATCTACCAGGGCAACCTGATCCGGGAAGATGCCGTTGCCAAACTGCAGGTCGGGCAAAGCAAGCAGCAGGTCACTGCCCTGCTGGGCACCCCGTCGGTGCCGGATCCGTTCCACGCCCAGCGTTGGGACTACACCTCGACCGAGCGCGTGAACCGCCTGGGCCGTACCGACGTGAAGAACTTCGTCGTGTACTTCGAAAATGATGTGGTCACCCGCTGGGATGGCGATTACTTCCCGGCCAACGACAAGGCCCTTGCCCAGCAGACCGTGCGCCAGTTCGGCCGCAATCTGCCGAAGGACAAGAAGAAGAAGGGCAGCCGCTGAGCCACCCTGCCCGTCCTTCGGGACGGGTCTTGAGGATCATCCGCCGCGCGCGCGTCGCCGGCGGTTGTCCTTCGGGTCAGCCTGCAGGACACGCAGCAGCTCGACACGATCGCCATCCAGCAGCAGCTGCTGCGGCCGAGCCAGTACGCCATGCACCGCAGCAGCCGGACAGTCGGCACTGCCTTCGAGCCCGGCCACTGCCACCGCATCAGCCACGGTCGCCCCTTCCTCCAGCTGCAACCGGCGCGACAGCACCTGCTGTGGCCAGGCCAGCACGACCTCGACCTCGATCATCGTTCAGTCCTCGTCGGCGACGCGGACGAAATCGTTGACCATGCGATCGGCCAACCCCTGGAAGCCGATCGCCAGCGCCGGGCCCAGCAGGCGTGAGCTCGGCTCGAAGTCCAGGGTGAGGGTGACCTTGCAGGCATCTTCGGCCAGGGCATGGAATTCCCAGCGGCCATGCAGTTGCTTGAACGGCCCCTCGCGCAGCTGCATGTCGATGCTGTGCGGACGTTGCAGGGTGTTTTCGGTCTGGAACCAGGTGCTGAACGAACCCAGGCCCAGGTCCAGGCGAGCGACCAGACGGTCTTCGCCCTGCTCGAGGATGCGGGCGTCGGAGCACCAGCGGAAACGGCGCGGATAGGCCTGGACATCGTTGACCAGATCGAACATGCGCGCGGCCGAATGTTCGACCAGGGCACTGCGGCGGATAGTAGGCATGAATACAGGACGCTTCGGCAATCGACCGGGCGGGCCCGAATCGGAGACAATACGGAAATGAGCAAGAACACCGGCAAGGATAAAGCAAAGAGCGCGACGGCCAACAAGACCATCGCGTTGAACAAGCGTGCCCGTCACGAGTACCACATCGAAGACCGCTTCGAAGCCGGCCTGGCCCTGCAGGGCTGGGAAGTGAAGTCGATCCGCGCTGGCCGCGGCAACATCGTCGACGCCTACGCCTATGTGAAGGACGGCGAGATCTTCCTGATCGGCGCGCAGATCACCCCGCTGATCCAGGCCTCCACCCACGTGGTGGCCAACGACCGGCGCGAGCGCAAGCTGCTGCTGCACCGGAGCGAGATCGACAAGCTGGTCGGCAAGGTCGAGCGTGATGGCTACACGATCGTGCCCACGGCCATGTACTGGAGCAAGAACAAGATCAAGCTGGAAGTGGCGCTGGCCAAGGGCAAGCAGACCCACGACAAGCGCGATGCCGCCAAGGATCGTGACTGGGCGATCGAGAAGCAGCGGGTGATGCGTCGCGGCAACCGCGACGCATAAGGACGCCGGCCCGCTTTCGTGTAGAGCCGAGCCATGCTCGGCTTCGGCAAGGAAGCAGCCGAGCGCAGGCTCGGCTCTACAAGACGCTGATCAGCCCGCCAGCAGGCCCTGCCCGCGCAGGCGCGGTGACAGCGCAGCGTGCATCACCGCCAGGTGCATCACCACCGACAGCTCCGGCGCATGACGATCATCACCGGCCCGCCACTGCTGCGCCAACCGCGCGGCATCGACCGGCAGCAAGGCCAGCAGCTGGGCATCATCCAGCGCATCGGCGGACGCCTGCAGCTGCCGGGCCAACTGCCGCGACTGCCACACATGCACGCCGATGCTGAGGCTGGCCAGCGACATCAGGGTCAAGGCCAGGCCGTGCTCGAACCACTGTGACAGCACATCCGGGCCCCACAACAGCGCGGCCAGCACCGCCAACGCCGGCAGCCGCCAGCCCAGCCAGTGGAAGCGGCCACGCCGCGGCCAGTGCACCACCACCGCACTGGCGATCAGCGCAGCTGCAGCCGTGGCCGGGAGCTCGGTTGCCCACGTTCCAGCCAGCAACACCGCCAGCACCGCCCAGACCCAGCCGGGCGGCAGTGCCCGCCGCTGGTAATCGGCCCCTACCGGGCCAACCAGCTGACGCAGGCTGCGCTGTTGCATTGCTTCGGTCACCGGCCGTCTCCGTATCTTTGCTGGCTCGAATGGTCGTGGCCAGTGTGTCGCAAATTCGTGCCAACGACGTTAGCAATCCGCTATGACGGAGGCTCTACAACATGTTGCGGATTGACGTGACGGATACCGTGCGTCTGCCGCTCAAGCGACAGACAGGTCCTTGCTGAGGAAGACCCGGCTGGTGCCCGGCGGATCGCACGGCACCTGGCCGAACACAGTCCAGCCATGCTTCACATAGAAGTCTGGCGCCTGGAAGCTGATGGTGTAGAGGACGGCGGAACGGCAACCGCGCCTGCGCGCCTCCTCTTCGGCGGCGGCAAGCATCTGCGACCCCACGCCATTGCCGCGCTGTGCGGCCGGTAGGTAGAACAGGTCGACGAACAACAGGCCCAGCGAGGTGCGCCCGCTCAGGCCACCCACCACTTCACCGCTGGCCGGATCGATGGCCAGCACAGCCAAGGTACGTCGATCGGCATGGCCGGCGGCCTCCAGATTGAACTGATCCAGGCCATCGGCGATCAGCTCCAGCGCTTGCGTGCCGGGGGTGTCGGTCACGGCGATTTCGAGCTTCATCCTGTCCTTTCCTTGGGCGACTGTACGAACCGTCGATGCTAGCAAGGGAACCAAGGGCCGGGTGACTGTTCAGGCTTTTTGGCGTAGCATGTGCGGTGTTAGGCAGGTACTGATCGTGGCGACACGGAACAGGCCTTGTACCTTGCAGTACTTGAAGAAACCGGGGGTGCATTGGTTTCGACGGGGGTTGTGAAGTCGCCTGGCGCATGCCGAGGGGGTAGCTTTCCTCGTAAATCCAGCTGCAAAACTCTAGTTGCCAACGACGACAACTACGCTCCGGTCGCCCTCGCAGCCTAAAAACTGCGGTGCGTGACCTTCTGCCGACTTAGGCGGAGCCTCGAAACTGCTTGTGTCCATGCTCGCAGCGTAGAGTCATTATCATGGAATCGCGCTGGGCGGCTGCCTGTCAGTCCGGCACAAGAACACAACAGGCTGGTCCCTGGATGCGCTTTGCACGCCGTGCTGTCCCGGGATGAGATTCAACGGTGAGCTAAGCATGTAGTGCTGGGGATGGAGTGCCTTCGGACGGCGGTTCAATTCCGCCCACCTCCACCATTTGTACCGCCCTTCGGGGCACGAAAAGCCAGATCTCCCGTCGATTGGGATCTGGCTTTTTTGTTGGCCCCATCAGGTCCAGAACCGCCGCCTCGACAGGGAGAAGCACCGTGGCGATGATGAAAAACACCGAATGCCACTGCAAGACATACAGCGATACGGCGACCTGCCCACTCTGCGATGCAACCGCCCCGCCGGCTATTCCGCGGCCGATCGACGCCGTCTATGCGGCACCGGCATCGCAAGCCCTGCCGATCGCCAGGAACCGGGCAATCTACATCCTCCTCGCTCTGTTCCTGGGCATTTTCGGCGCCCACAACTTCTACGCCGGTTACCACGGACGTGCGATCTGCCAACTACTGATCACGCTGCTGTTGGGTTGGCTTCTGATCGGCGTAATGATCACCGGCCTGTGGGCGCTGGTGGAAATGATCACGGTGGAAACCGACGCCTCTGGCGTGCAGATGGTGTAATCCTTGGTCCGGGAGGAATCGCCATGGATCTCGACAGAATCGACGTTGTTTGCTGGCTCGACCAGATCCTGGATCAGGACCCGGCAACCTTCGAAGACGCCTACTGGGGTCTTCGCCCGGCCGCGGCCATTGCCGTACCGCATCTGCTCGTCCGCCTAGCGGCTGCGCACGATGGTCACTCGCGCGGAAAACTGCTGGAACTGCTCGGCGAATCAGGCGACAGCACCGTCATCCCGACTTTGCAGGCTGAGCTGCAACATCCGCTGGAAGAGGTGCGCAACTGGGCGCAACTGGCACTCGATGCGCTTGATCGGGGAACCTCCTGGCAGCCCAGCATAGGGGCCTAGCCGACAACGCTGCCCTGCCCCACACTTCCGGCTGTCTGCCCGGACTTCGTGCCGGCGCCCACGCTCCTCCGCGACACACAGAAGGATCTGCAATGAACACGCCGCTTATCGCCCTGCTGCTGGGCCTGGCCGTATCGACCGCCGCTGTTGCCGCACCTCCCGCTTCCAGCACCGCCGCACTGGAAGCCCTGCTGGCCTGCAAGGCGGGTTCCGATTTCACCGAAGCACAGGTGGACCAGGCATTCCATGCCGCCGGCCTGACCCGCGACCCAGGTAGCGTGTTCGAGCCGAAGGACAGGCCGGTGGCGCTGTTCGGTGGAACCGTGGCCAGCGCGGATGTGAGCATTTCCAAGCCCTACAAGAGCCTGCATGTGTATCTGAAGGGTGTCGATCACCAGCGTTTGGCCCGATCGTGGGGAGTGACGACGGTCAACGAGGCGGCCGAGACCGAAGCGCCCTCCTACCTTAAGAAGGTTGATGCCAGGCACACCCTGCATGTCGGCGCCGCTGACGACTACGAAGGCTATTCGGCCTCGGTGACCTGCCTGATCGAGGGGTGATCTGCTGGCAGATCAGCTGACAGACGGTGTTCGCCGGGCACGGCCCGGCGCTACCGAAGCCCTGCTTCCGCGCTGACACGCCTGCCGCTAGAGTGGCGCCAGCGCAGGGAGTCCACATGGCAAGAACACGCATCGGCTTCATCGGCCACACCACCTTCGTCCTCATTGCCCTGCTGACCCTCAGCGGGTGCGCGACGCTGCGCCAGTTCGGCCCATCGGTGCAGGTGGGCACGGTCACACCGGGCCAGTACATCGCGCTCAAGCGCGGTGACATCCTCACCAGCGGCAAGCTCAGCGCGGCCACGATGGAGACCCTGCGCGTGGCAGGCCTGGACGAAGGCCCCTGCGCCAAGCCGGGCCTGCCGTGTATCGAAGCGATGGAGGCCAGCATCGTCGTCCGCGAGGAAGACAAGCGCTCGTCGCTGGCCGAACTGTGGGTGCAGTACGCGATGACGATGCCGGCACCGAAGCGCGAATCGGCGTCGGTGGCGCGCAGCAAGGCCGCGACTGCTCAGCCCGACCCGACCTTCCAACCGCGCCTGGATGCGTGGATGCAGATCGCACGGCAGTCCTATGCGTATCTGTTCTTCACCGAACGCACCGCCAACCAGCGTGGCTTCGAAGACCGCCAGACCCAGGTGCGCGACTACTACAACCTGGCCGTGCAGGAATCCGCCGTGCTGCTGTTCGAGGCGTATTCGAGCAAGCAGGTGCGCAACGACAACGGGCGATTCCAGCTGGGCCGCTGGACCTTCGTGCTGGCGCCTGCCGACGATGCCGCAGCAGCGGACACGCGCGAACCGATCGAACTGGTACCGGCTGCATCGATGTCCTTCACCGGCACCCTGCGCAGCGTGCATCGCCGTGATGGCTTCGGTGCCGAACTGGTGGCGGTGATGGCCGACCCGGCCAGCACCGGGCTGGCGGCGGCCGCTGCAGGCACCGCACCGGCGGCCGAGCGCGACTGGAGCGAGATGCCGTCGCCGTCGATGACCGTGCTGCTGCGCTTCTCGGGCAAAAACCTGTGGGAGGTGCTGCACGACGACGAACCGGAACTGGAGATCCACGACCCCTACCAGGTGGCGGTGGTGGAACTTCACGGCGAGCAGGTACCGCTGGCGGCGAACTTCACCGCGGGTTATGCGCTGTGGCTGGCCCGCTCCAACTTCAGCCGGCAATCGCTGCGTTCGTTGTTCGGTGGCAAGGGTGGCATCGAAAAGCCGCATCTGTTCATGATGCAGCCGTACGATCCGAACCGCCGCGTGCTGCTGATGATCCATGGACTGGCCAGCAGCCCGGAAGCGTGGGTCAACGTGGCCAACGAGCTGATGCGCGACGATGAGATCCGCGGCGACTTCCAGATCTGGCAGTTCTATTACCCGACCAACATGCCGATCGCGCTCAGCCACGATGAGATCCGGCGGATCCTGCACGACACACTGCAGCACTACGACCCGAGCGGCCAGGCGCTCGCATCGCACGACATGGTGGTGGTCGCGCACAGCATGGGCGGGGCGATTTCGCGGTTGATGGTGTCCTCCTCTGGTGATCATCTGGTCGACACCCTGTTGGAAACCGCGCAGATGACCCCGGCACAGCGCGAACTGCTGCGCACGAAGGGCGCGCCAGTGCTGACATTCCAGCCGGAACCGGAAATTTCACGGGTGGTGTTCATCGCCACCCCGCATCGTGGCACCGATGTTGCCGGCACGCGTCTGGGACGCTGGCTCGGCCGCTTCGTGCGCCTGCCGCTGACCGTGCTGGAGGATGTCGCAACGTTGGCAAACGACGGCAAGGTCGAGCGCAACGATGACAAGCACGGCTACCAGATGAACAGCATCCAGAACCTGGACAAGGACGATGCCTTCGTCAAGGCAGTGGCCGATCTACCGATATCGCCGAAGGTGCGTTACCACTCGATCATCGCGCGCACCCAGGCTGAAGGTCCGTTGGAAAAGACCGACGATGGACTGGTCCCGTACTGGAGCTCGCACCTGCCCAATGCCGTCTCGGAAAAGGTGATCGTGTCCGGCCACAGCGTGCAGGAAGCTACACCGGCCATCGTCGAGCTTCGCCGTATCCTGCATGAGGATATGGAGGCTCATCCTCTGCCGGTCAGGTAATACCGCGGCGTTGGTGACGACCGCGGCCCGCACTGCCCTGACCGGCAAGCTGCGGAGGCTGCGCTGGGTTCAGCCGTCGGTGGACTGCGCCGCCTGCAGGATCAGGTCGGCAACCGCCGCAGGCTGCGAGGCCAACGATGCATGGCTCGCGTCCAGGGTGATACTGGCACGCGGCTGCAGGCGCGCGGCCATCCGGCGCTGGTTGTCCGGGTGGATCATGTGGTCGGCGCTGGACACCTGGTACCAGCTGGGCTTGTGCCGCCATGCCGGA